>JAVBJS010000013.1:0-7613 GCA_031546885.1 Desulfovibrio sp. | reverse complement strand
AAAGGTTCCCCAAAATATGGAGTTGGCTTTTTTGCCTCCATACTCTCCAGACCTTAATCCGCAAGAACAGATTTGGGATGAAATTAGAGAAAAATACTTCGGCAACAGATTATTTAAATCGCTTCAGGCAGTGATTGCTGCCGCCGCCAAGGGACTACGGCATCTGGAGCAAGCCCCAGATGCCGTGAAGAGATTAACTCAAAGACAATGGATATTAGAACCACTTTGATTGCAACTTGGTATCAGGCTCTTGAATTTGTTTTATCGACGACGCGCAACGCAACCAGGAGAAATTTCTAGCGGGCCTGTTAGTATAGAAAAAAGCAACTCTTGTGCCAAAAATTACAATCTCATAACTAGCTGAAATAAAATAAATATTAATTAAAAAAACTATATTGAAAACCAATTTCCAGAATCTGTACACTTGCATTCTGGAAAGTTTCCAAATACTGTAAAGAAAATATTTACCAGAGAGTTTTAAGATCAGATTTATCGCAAGTCTAACTGAGATCACATTCTGATCCATAAACATACACATACAAGCATAGGCAAAGCTCACAGACGCCCCATAGCGAATGAATCCCCCCCCTGAAACAAGACTGGGAGATGCTCAATGCTCATTACAGATGAATCACAGGCTGAGCTTTTGTTTTTACTGAGCGAGTTGTCCGAGACCGAAAAACCTCCACAGTTACGTGGCTTAAGCGACCTCTTGGGGCAAACTCTGGCTAGAATAGCCACATCACTGAGTGATTTGGAAAAGCGCAAGTTATTATATCGAGATGCAGAAAACTCCTGGCGGATCCTGGCCCAGAGCGAAACCGACCAGGCGCTCGTATCGGCCCTTCCACTACTGGAGAAACGCCCACAAGGCAGCATGGGCCATTGCCTCTTGCTGCTCCATATAGGCCTTTCTCTTGAGGCAGCGGACAAGGCGCTCACCCTCGCAGAGACGCAGCTTTTCAATGCCCCCACATCCGCCATTGCCGCCTGTTTGGATATAGCCCTAGGCGCACTTGAACGAAGTAAAACGTCAGGAACGGACAGTGATGTTCAGCATAATTTTATGGATTGTTGCATGCGTGCTGCGGCCCTGGCCTTGTATCTCACAAGCCGCCGCCAACGTATCCAACTCTTACTCAGGCGTGCGCGTGATCTTGCCGAACTGGCAGGAAACCTTCGGGATGCGGCCCTGGTGGATCTTATTGGCGCCTGCATTGACAGCAACATAGACCACCACAATACCAAAGAAGTGCAAAAGCGTTTTGAGCGCGGCCTTGTGGCTATTCGTTCTTTCGGGGACGAAGACATCCTGGAACAGGCCGCCGCCTACCTTGCCTTCATTTACTTTGCCAGAGGCGAACAGGATGAGGCCTTGCGGCATTTTGAACGCGGCAGCCGCCACATTCACCGCCATTCACGAAGTACTTTCAACTATTTTAGAGTGTTAATAACACTGTATGCAGCCGGAGCGGCTGTCTATTCCGGCAGATTTCGCCGCGCCATTGCCATGCTGGTAGCAGGCTGGCGACAAGCAGAAATGGAAAACTGCCCCTTACTCGCAGGCTACTACCGAGCACACATCGCCAATTACTTGATATACCTTGGCTTTCTTGACGAAGGCCTTGAGCATTTAAACGCGGCGCTTTCCTGCCTGGACAGTGAAAGCCCCCCCATGTATCAAGTTTGGGTTTTTAGACCGCTTGCATATTACCACCTCCGGTTTGGTAATGTTGCAGCCTCCTACAAAATCATGGCAACAGGGTTGGAATCTGTGCAGCAGCAAGGCTTACGTCGTCCATTTTTTGCCTACCCCTGGCTTTTGGATATGCTCCATGTTTATGCCTGCCACGGCTTCCCTCCCTTGCCAGGACACAACCTGGATGAGGAACTGACCTGCGCCATTGAGGGGCCCAACGACCACCTTAGGGGCATTGCATGGCGTATTCGGGCTTCTCAGGAAAAAGAAAAGGGAGGATCTTTACGCGCTGTCCTTGCTATACTGGAAAAAAGTATGGCCCTGCTTTCCTCCGCGCATAACTCTCTAGAGCTTAGCAAAACGCGTTTAGCTATGGCTGAAGTGCTAGAACAACTGGGACGAAAGGAGGCGGCGGAATACGAACGCCGCGAAGCGGAGTTTCTTTTAGCGCGGGGAAGTCGTGAATACGGGCCGCAACTATTGGCGCTAACGGGAAAAAGCGAACCAGCCCCGGAAGAAGACACGCCACAAGATATTAATTTGATTCGTGAGCAATACCGTGAAGCCATGCGCTCTATTGGCCCTTGGGAAACGCCACAGGAATTTTATGCGGCGTTTGTCAAGGCTGCCTGCGAGGCCCTGCAAATGCCACGGGGAAGCCTGTTCTGCGTTCCAAGCTCTGGCCAGGCCGAGGTTTTAAGCGCGTATCACATGAGTGAAGCCGAGAGCAAAAGCGAAGAAGTAACCGCCTGCATTGAGGCTGCTGAAAGGGCCGGCATGCGCGAGCCCGTTCGACTGGAAGGACACTTCGGCTTAATGCTCGCTCTCCCGCTGCAAGTTGATGGCTCAGGGTATCTGCTCTACCTGGACGCCTTACACCTGCCTGTACTGCCTCTTGGCATGCACAATCCTGCATTGCGAGAAGCCATGTTCACATTCAGTCTTACATTTACCACAGCTCAGCGCATGCAAAAGCGATTGGAAGAGCTGTTAAAAGAAAAGCAAGACGCTGAGGGAGGGCGCATTGTTCGCCTCCAGCCGTCTGACGATAACACTGTATTTTTGCAATGCCCAGGCATGCAGGATGTTTTTTCCAAGATAAAGGTCGCAGCGCCGACAGATGTGACACTGCTGATCCTCGGTGAAACCGGCGTGGGCAAAGAATTGCTTGCCCGCCATGTGCATTCTGCCAGCGGGCGTAGCGGCCCATTTGTGCCCGTAAATATTGCGGGCACACCAGAAACCCTTTTTGAAAGCGAATTTTTTGGACATGAAAAGGGAGCTTTCACCGGAGCGGAAAAGCAAAAAATCGGCATGTTTGAATTGGCTGATCGCGGTACCCTGTTCATCGATGAGGTTGGTGAAATCCCTTCATCACTTCAGGTTAAACTTCTACGTGTACTTCAGGACCAACATTTTGTACGTGTGGGCGGTATCCGGCAATGCCGTTCCAACTTTCGTTTAGTGGCGGCAACCAACCGCGATCTGGCAAAAGAAGTACGAGAGGGGCGTTTCCGTGAAGACTTATATTACAGATTGGCTGTACTTCCTTTGGAGCTCCCCCCCTTGCGTGAGCGGCGCGATGACATCTTAATGCTGGCGCGCTTTTTCATCACCCACTTTGCCCATCGCTATCGCCGCCCGGCACCATTTATCGGTGCCGAGCAGGAAGCCATGCTCATGCATTACCCTTGGCCGGGAAACATTCGAGAATTACGAAATGTAATGGAGCGCGCCGTCATTCTTTCTCAAAAAAAAGAGCTGGATTTAGCCCTTGTGGGAATAGTACACAAAATACCTAAAGAAGAAACCACCGAAAACAATAAAAGGAGCAGCTCATTCTTCAAGGAGCTGCCCAGTATGGAAGATCTGCAACAGCGCTACATCAAACATGTACTCGCGCATACAGATGGTAAGATCTATGGGGACGACGGAGCAGAACGGATCCTTGGAATGAAACGCTCCACGCTATATTCTTGGATCAAGCGGTATAAGCTGAAATAATTTAATACAATAAAATCTTCCCACCACCTCACAAAGCACTTATCAATAAGGCAATGTTCAATCCCCCCACGATAAGCGTCAAAATCGCGAGCAAAATTTTTGTTCCCAAGGGGTTGACATATTTTCCCATAACCTTTTCTGAGGAGGTAAGGTAAACCTGCGCCACCATAGTTATCGGCAACTGCACGGAAAGCGCCATTTGCGAGATCAAAAGTCCCTGGAAAGGATTATCTATAAAGAGAATGACGCCAAGGGCAATGCCGAGGGAAGCAATAACGCCCATCTTCGTGTGGCTATCGTGAATATCATAGCATTCCCCGCACATGCCGGAACTAATACTCCCCCCCGCCATGCCGGAGGTTACGGACGAAGCCACCCCCGCCATGAGCAAGGCTATAGCAAAAACAAGAGCCGCGCTGTTTCCCAATAGAGGCCGCAAAAGCTCACCCGCCTGCTCAAGCTCGGTAACAACCGCTCCATTGGCAAAAAATACGGCTGCCGCCAGCAATATCATGGCGCTGTTAATTCCCCAGCCAATGAGCATGGAAAAAAGCGTATCCAGAAATTCGTAATCTAACTGTTTTTTGATGATGGTCTCATCTGCCAGATTCCACTGACGGCTCTGAATTATCTCTGAATGCAAAAAAAGATTGTGGGGCATAACAACAGCACCCAACACACTCATTATTACCAGCATAGACCCATCGGGAAAGGCAGGTGTCACCCAACCTTGGCCCGCAGCGACCCAGTCAAGCTTGACCAAAGAAAGCTCATAAAAAAATGAAATTCCAATGAGCGATACAAACCCGATAATCCAGCGTTCAATCTTTGTATAAGAGTTGGATAACAACAAAAAGATGACCAAAGCCGCCACCATGGTTGCACCTATCCCAAGAGGAATACCAAAAAGCATACGCAAGGCAATGGCCCCGCCAAGCAGCTCTGCCAGGCTCGTCATAACGGAAGCCCCCATGGCGGAAAGCAAAACCGGCACAGCAAGGTAACGAGGCAAGTACCGGCGAATGGCCTCTGCAAGACACTCGCCGGTAACAATACCGAGGTGCGCCGCGTTGTGCTGCAAAACAATGAGCATAAAAGTTGAAAGAGTCACCATCCAGAGGAGCGTATAGCCATAATCGGCCCCTGCTGCGAGGTTGGCGGCCCAGTTTCCCGGATCAATAAAGCCCACCGTCACCAGAAGCCCCGGCCCGATATACTGTAAAAGCTCAAGCCCCTGAAACCTTGGGGTGTGCCCTTTTTCCTTCAAATCGCACGCGAAACGGAAAAATACGGAGAAAATCTTGGGAAGTTGCATGCTCGTCTCGCTCTCTGTAAAAAAAATATTGCACTGTTTGTTTTTATTTGTAATTTTTTATTTGCAGGCTCATTGCCACGCACCCACAAACACATTGCAGTGCAACAACCTTGCATCACTGCCTATTCTCTGTCTTGCCGCCTGCCAAACCGACTTCTATTCGGCAGCTATTTTTTTAAATCCTTATCATCGGACAGGCTATACTCCATTTTTTCCTTGAATGCCACGGATTTTCTGTTGTATTCCCTGAATCTCTCTGTTAGAAAGTTTGTACCCGAAGTATCTGTCGGGAATTTTATTGGTCGGAGAACCTGCATGTCAACAACTTCAGAAAGCGAAATGGGCTTTGATGCTGAAATGAGCTTCGAAAGCGCCCTAGAAAACTACCTGAACCCGGATTTTGGCGATCTGGAAGAAGGCTCCATTGTTAAAGGGGAAGTGGTGCGTATTGATGACGACCACATTCTCGTTGACGTAAACTTCAAATCAGAAGGCCAAATCCCTGCCAGCGAATTTCGCGACGCCACAGGCGCGCTCTGTGTGGCAGTGGGAGACAGGGTGGACGTTTTTGTTGCACGCAAAAACGAAATGGAAGGCACCATTACCCTGTCGTATGAGAAAGCCAAGCGGATGCAACTCTTCGATCAACTCGAAGACGTACAAGAAAAAAATGGCATCTGCAAAGGCCGTATCATGCGCCGCATCAAAGGCGGTTACACAGTAGATCTTGGTGGGGTAGAAGCATTTTTACCCGGATCTCATGTAGATTTGCGCCCCGTGCCGGACATGGATGCCCTTGTCAATCAGGAGTATGAATTCCGCGTTCTGAAGATAAACCGCCGCCGCAGTAACGTTATTGTTTCTCGCCGTGTTCTTTTGGAAGAAGATCGTGATTCAAAACGTCAGGATCTCCTTGGAACGCTTGGGGAAGAGCAAATGGTTCGCGGTCGCGTAAAAAACATTACCGAATACGGTGTGTTTGTTGACCTTGGCGGCCTTGACGGCTTGCTGCATATCACAGATATGTCCTGGAAGCGCATTCGTCACCCCAAAGAAATGGTATCCCTCGGACAAGAGCTGGAATTGAAAGTTCTTTCTTTTGACCGTGACAACCAAAAAGTCTCTCTTGGTTTGAAGCAGCTTGTTTCTGATCCTTGGCTTGACATTACCCAGAAATTCCCTGCCAACGAACGCCTTTCCGGCAAGGTAACCAATCTTGTGGATTACGGCGCCTTTGTTGAGCTTGAACCCGGCGTGGAAGGTCTTGTTCACATTTCAGAAATGTCGTGGACCCGCAAGCTGCGTCACCCTTCCCAAATGGTGAAGGTGGGCGAAGAGGTGGATGTTATCATCCTCGGTGTTGATCAGGACAAAAAGCGCATCTCCCTTGGCATGAAGCAAGTAAAGCCGAATCCATGGGAAGTTGTTGCGGAAAAATTCCCTGAGGGCACCATTCTTGAAGGGGCCATTAAAAATATCACCGAATTTGGCATCTTCATTGGTATTGAAGATGGCATTGACGGTCTTATTCACGTTTCCGACATTAGCTGGACAAAGAAAATTCGCCACCCCAGCGAAGCCTACCAAGTGGGCGACATGGTGCAAGCCAAAGTGCTCACGGTTGATCAGGAAAATGAAAAGTTTACCCTCGGCATCAAGCAACTTGCGGAAGATCCCTGGTCTTATGTGCCAGACAGGTATCCCGTTGGCTCCCTTGTTGAAGGGCTCATCACCAACATGACCGATTTTGGCGTGTTTGTTGAAGTAGAAGAAGGCATTGAAGGCTTGGTACACGTTTCTGAAATCAGCAACAAGAAGATCAAAACTCCTTCAGAGCTGTTCAAGGAAGGCGTTACCATTCAGGCCAAGGTTATTCATGTTTCCGCTGAAGAGCGCCGTCTTGGCCTCTCCATCAAACAACTGAAAGAAGACGAAGAACGCAAAAAGCCGAAAGAGTTCCGCTCTGGAACCGGCGAAACAGGCGGACAAAATCTTGGAGATCTGCTGAAGCAGGCCTCTGAAGACGCTTCCGAAGAAAACGAATAATTCTTTTGCATCTAGTGAATCCCCCCGTATGCCCAAAAGCAGCCGGGGGGATTTTCTTATGGCTAAAGGCAGCTTAACAAGCAGAGATCGTTGCACAGCGTTAAGGAATAATACATAAGATAAAGATCCAGTATGACGTGCGATCCTACCTTAATTTTATCGCATGACACTCGGCCCCCACATCATGTGGGGCACTCGCTGTCGGACTCGGTGCTCGCCGTAAAGAACCGGCAGCGCTTCCGTCGCCCTCCGCGCAGGATAGCGCGGGAGCCGCACGTCCTGTGCGGCAAGAATCCGCCACAGCAGGGCTTTTTACAATAACCTTTACCTAAAATTAGCATTGCTGGGTGGCACTTTACGCAGCCCTCTTTCGAGCCCCATGCCTCTCTTGGAGATGGCTTCCACAAATTATACCAAGTTGCAATCAAAGTGGTTCTAATATCCATTGTCTTTGAGTTAATCTCTTCACGGCATCTGGGGCTTGCTCCAGATGCCGTAGTCCCTTGGCGGCGGCAGCAATCACTGCCTGAAGCGATTTAAATAATCTGT
>JAVBJS010000117.1:0-4253 GCA_031546885.1 Desulfovibrio sp. | reverse complement strand
TGCCTTTATTTCAAAGCAGCTTCTGCTTTGAAATCATTCGATAAAAATTATGTCTTCTCTTGGCATTTTGTTTTTAATGACCTTTGAAAGACTTTTCAAGGGTCGACTAAATAGAGTTCGTTGTATTGTGCAACGGTCTCTTTTAAGGGAAGACTAAACTGAATTTGCTGTATTGTGCAACGAACTCAAATTGTGAATAGGGAGGGAGAGGGAAACTTAAGGAACTGAGCCCTTGAGTTTCCCTCTCCCAGTGTATGATAAGGGTTAATCGTCTTCGCGTGGGCTTGGAGTCCGTGGATCCACCTTGGCGAGGTCCATGGGGTAGATAACAATCATGGCCTTGCGGTCTTTTATGCCCAGTGCTCCTGGGTGGGTATTGAGACAGGTTACGAGATCCATAACGCCGTCATTATTTGCGTCTGCAATGGCGTAATCCACGACAGAGCCTTTGATGCGTCGAGTTTTCCACTGCAGGTTCATACCCACGCCATCCCAGAAGAGGCTGTGAATTTCCGACTGCGGGAAAAAGCGGTAACGATCAAAAACGCCTGAGGCGGTGGATATGGGGCGGTTGACGATAAGTTCATAGTTTCCGTCGCGCTCAAGATCCACGGCAGGCATGCGCATGGGCATGTAATACATGGAGCGTAGGGTGCTTCCCTCATCCCCAAGGCCGGGCATGGTGGGGTTAACTTCCATGCCAACGGCGGAGCCGGAGTATTTTTCCGGGCTTTCAGAGAGGCGTCCACCTTTGTGGGTGTAAGTGACCAGGCGTTCGTCATCGTTAAGTACGATGAGCTTGCCCCCGTCTTTTTCACCTTTGCCGGCTGGCATATAGGTAAAGTTAAAGACGTTGGTGTTTTCTGGTAAGTCAAGACGCCGACCCTGAGTATACGTGCCATTCATTTTGATCATTTCATAGACACCGGGGCGGAACAGGCGAGGTGGTTGCGCCATTTGTCCGATGAGGGTGGGTATGTAGTCCGGGGGAAGCTTGGCTACGTTAAAGTAGTAATGCTGATTTTTGACTTCTTCTTTGAATTCTTTGCCGTTAAAAGAGTAAACGGAACTGGTTGGCGTGCCGTCTTTATCCACCATGGTAATGAATATTTGCGCAGGTGAGTTACGGGAACCAAGGGCGCGCACGGCAAGCTGCATGCTGGTGCGGGGCAGCTTGATTTGACCAATCTGAGTCATGGAGTCACCGGCAAAGCGGTAGGCGTATAATGTACCGTCTGCCAGAATGAGTATTTCATTCCTTCCATCGCCATCCGCATCCACAACATCCATGCTGAGGGCGGAAAAGGGCAAGGTCTGGGAGCGAAGGCGTGAATTATCGCCTGCGCTTGGCCCTTCATACCGAAACTGTGGGTTCAGGTATACCTGCTTGGGAGAGTTTTCGTTTATAAGGATATCCGGGTTCATCTGGTTTACTCGCCCGGAATCGGTGGACTGGCGGGAAGAACCTTCGGGCTTTCTGCCGAAGATATCCAGGTTAATGGCGTCGCTGATGCTTGTAAGGGCGCTGATGACAACGGTGGGCTTTGCCTCACGCGAGTAAGGCCATACCTTGCCCGCCTTGTTGCGCACGCGCACATCAATACTGCATGTTTCGCCAACAACGGTAACGGAACCCCACACAACATAGTCCGCTTTGTAGGATGCACGTGCTTTTTCCGCGCTGCTTTCATCCCCAACGGCTTTTTGTGATGCGGGCAGATCCGCCACGGCAGGCTCTACGCGTCCTTTCCAGTACAGCCGCGAGGTGAGCATCTGTGGAATGGAGCGCTCAAGATAGGCAAATCCTTGCGGTCCCTGAACAACAAAGGGTAAAACCACAAATCGCGCTTTTTCAGCGGTAGCGGCAGTGGCCTGTGGAATCCATAACAGGAGCAGACCCATAAGGCACAGTCCTATGCGAAAGGCTCGCTTCATACATCCTCGCTTTGATTAAAAGAAAAATTTTCTGTATAGACAGGGGCATGACATTGTAAAGGGCACAGCATTGAAGGTGTAGATATAAACGTGACTTTGTTTCGCCAAGATACCTGCTTGCGACCATACTCAAGGCAGTATATCTTCTAATGGAAAACGAAGCAACTGACATTCAGGCCTTTTCATGGGTCGAGGCCATTGCACAATGGCCTCTGGCAACTGCGCAGCAGGTGCCCGCAAGCGGACAGCGCAGCGTGCCTTTATTTCAAAGCAGCTTCTGCTTTGAAATCATTCGATAAAAATTATGTCTTCTCTTGGTATTCGGTTTTTAAGGGCCTTTAAAAGACTTTTTAAAGGCAACTAAGGGCTCGTTGTATTGTGCAACGCTCTCGGGTCGGTATTTTTTTCAGAGTTTGGGCTATCGTTTTTTGTTTCGCTGGAGCGAAAAACAACATGTTCGTAAATATTACACAAAATCACTTTGGTAAACGTATCCAATAGGAGTGATATGATACATAATCTTCGCTCTTTTCGCTGTGTTGCGCCGCCTGAATATATGCCGCTGGTGCTGGATTTATTGGCAGTGCAGGGCTTTGTTTTTACGCCTGAGCCGTTTTGTGATTTTGTCTTTCGTCTGGAGTATGAGCCGTTCCCGCTTGGCTCAAGCCTTGCCTCCATTTTTGGGTATATTTATATTCAGGATCGCTCTTCCATGCTCCCTCCATTGGTGCTTGCGCCGCAGGCTGGAGGGGCTGTGCTGGATATGTGCGCGAGCCCCGGCAGTAAAACGGGAATGCTGGCACAGCTCGCGGGGCCGGAAGGTTTTATTCTTGCCAATGAGCCTTCCCGAAACCGTCTTGCCACTCTCCGGCACAATCTGGTGCATTTGAATCTTTTTTCGTGCGCCACCATGTCACATGCGGGTGAAGCCTTGCCCTTACCAAGCGCCACGCTACGAAGCGGTACAGCTTTTTCGCCCACTTCCGCGCCATATTCTTCCGGTTCCACGGCGGAGGGTGAGCCGGAGTATGAGGGCTGGTCGTATATCCAGCTTGACCCGCCGTGTAGTGGGTGGGGGACTATTGAAAAAAATCCCAAAGTTATGGACTTATGGCAGGCAGATAAAATAGCGCCTCTTATTCGTCTGCAACAACGACTGCTTGCGGAAGCTTTTCGCCTGCTGCGGCCGGGGGGGCGAGTGGTATACTCCACCTGTACCACGAATACGGCAGAAAATGAGGATCAGCTCCGGTATGCTTGTGATACCCTTGGTTTTACCTTTCTTCCTGCTTTTGAGCCTGCGGGGTTTTCCTTTGTCGCAGCGGCTTTGCCACAGTTTGAGGGGGTGCTGCGCGTTGCTACCGGACAGGATGGGCAAGGTTTTTTTGTGGCGCTTCTTGAAAAGCCTTTGCAGGCCGCTGTGCCAAAGGTAGCGGAAAGTGTAGACGCCACACCCCCCAGCCGACAAAGGCCCCCTGGGCTGCGCAACAATTTTCAGCGTAACCCCTACGGTAAATATGAAAAGCCCCGCCCGTATCGAGCCGCGGCAAAGGGGATGTGTAATGAGCCTGTGCCGCGTGAGTTGCTCGCCAGCGCGGGGGTGGATGTGCAGAAGTTGCCGCCGGGGGAGCTGCATGTGTTTTCTGATGTGGTGCATTTTCTCCCGGCACCGGCAAAACAGCTTATACCGCAGGGTTTTGTTTGGAAAGCCTTTCCCCTTGGGCGCATGGGTGCGAGAGGGGAAATACGGGTAAACCCCACCTTGCGCGGTCTCATGCCCTCCCTAAAAACAGCAGAGGAGCAGAACCTGCCCCTCTTGAATCTGGAATCCACCCACCCTTTGACCTCTCTGCTCTCAGGAGCCAGCCTTGCTGTGAGCGTGGCTACTTCGGAGCTTCTGCTGTATTTTCGCGGGCTGCCCCTGTGCCGTCTTGTCGTCAAAAAAGGGCGAGCGCTCTTGCCCCAAAGTTCTCGGGTGTAGCAGGGGGATGAGGCCATTGCACAATGCCCTCATCTAAGAAAGCAACAACATGTAGTGCAATTAAGTCAGTATATTACGCGATAAAATATATTGATTCTTAAGGAACTAACCGCATATCCTTAAGCGCATACTTTCAAACCCGGAGCGAATTTCGAAAGAAAGGCACGCTGCGCTGTCCGCTTGCGAAATATTCTGGCTAGTGCTTACTTGCAAAAGTAAGCACTACAAAATCCGACAGGATTTTGCGCCGACTGAGTCGGCGTGCCTATTAAAAATCAGTATGTTATACTTTTGTTATTTTTCGGAAACAGTGAAGTTTTATGCTCGAAATTTTAAC
>JAVBJS010000005.1:0-9873 GCA_031546885.1 Desulfovibrio sp. | reverse complement strand
TCAGCAAGATAAAACGATACATTTTCTTATCCAGTGAAGATAAAGAAAAAGGCACGCTGCGCTGTTCGCTTGCGAGCACCTGCTGTGCAGTTGCTAGAGGCCATTGTGCAATGGCCTCACAATAGAAAGATTGACCTTATGTGCACATCGTTTTATTCATTCTTGCAGCGTTTGTTTCTTCTGTCATTTTTCTTCCCGGAGGGGTTTGCTCATGAAACGTAATAGTACCCGTAAATCAGCCATTGAACATATTGCAATCACAAGACCTTTAAATATGCAGATTGATTACGCAAAAGAGCCACTACAAGAAATATACGGCTCTCTTGTTTTTGGCGAAGAAGCCATGCGCGCCCGTTTGCCCAAGGGGGTTTTTACTCGCCTTAGTGCCACTATCAAAGAGGGCCTCCCCCTTGAACTGGAAGTTGCCGACGTTGTTGCCAACTCCATGAAAGACTGGGCGGTTGAACGCGGAGCCACCCACTACACGCACTGGTTTCAGCCCATGACTGGGAATACCGCAGAAAAGCACGATGCTTTTTTGATGCCAAGCCCCGGCGGGCGCGTTATCAATGAATTTTCAGGAAAAATGCTGATTCAAGGCGAATCCGATGCATCTTCCTTTCCTTCAGGTGGTATTCGCTCCACCTTTGAGGCACGAGGATACACAGCGTGGGACCCACGCTCCCCAGTCTTTTTGCAAGAAAGCCTTAACGGATTAACACTCTGTATTCCTACAGCTTTTTGCTCTTATACCGGCGAATGCCTTGATCGCAAAACCCCCCTGCTTCGCTCCAACCAGGCCATATCAACACATGCCCTGCGCATTTTGCGGCTGTTTGGCAATACCAGCGCAACCCATGTTAACGTGAGCCTTGGTATTGAGCAGGAATATTTTCTCATTGACCGCCGCTTTTTCCTGCAACGCCCCGACCTTGTGAATACCGGGCGTACCCTTTACGGCGCCCGCCCACCCAAGGGACAGGAAATGGGAGACCATTACTACGGAAGCATCCGTGGGCGTGTGCTTTCCTTTATGATGGATGTTGAAAAACGTCTGTACCGCCTTGGTATTCCACTCAAAACGCGTCACAATGAGGTTGCTCCCGCTCAATTCGAGCTTGCGCCGCTGTTTGAAGAAGCCAATATCGCAACAGATCATAATATGCAGATTATGGAAGTATTGCGCGGAGTTGCCCGCGATCACGGCTTTGTTTGCCTCTTGCACGAAAAGCCCTTTAAAGGTGTAAACGGCAGCGGTAAACACAACAACTGGTCCCTGGCAGACTCCACAGGCAACAACCTGCTTGATCCCGGTGATACACCGCATGAAAACGCCCAGTTTCTTGTTTTTCTCTGCGCTGTCATGCGAGCCATACACACTTACGCTCCACTACTGCGCGTAAGCACAGCAACAGCAGGAAACGATCATAGACTCGGAGCCCATGAAGCCCCACCGGCAATTCTTTCCATGTTCATTGGCGACGAGCTGATGGAAGTTGTTGAAAGTATCAAGGCAGGCACCCGCAGCCAGGGTACAAAACGGGAAATGATGCGCATAGGCGTTTCTTCCCTGCCTGTATTGCCACGGGATGCAACAGACCGCAATAGAACCTCTCCTGTGGCCTTTACCGGCAACAAGTTTGAATTTCGCGCCGTAGGAGCCTCGCAATCACCGGCCCCCACTGTGTTTTTAGTCAATACCGCCGTCACCGAAGCGCTTGATACCTATGCCACCACTCTTGAGGCAGCCGTTGCCGGCGGCACCTCCTTTCTGGACGCTGTAAACACCCTGCTGCGTGAAGAGTTTGCCGCCCATTCGCCTGTACTGTTCTCAGGTGACAGCTACAGTGCAGCCTGGCCGAAGGAAGCCGCCGTGCGTGGCCTGCCCAACCTGAAAGATGCTGTATCCGGCCTTGAGCGATTTTCAGATGAGGTCAATATAGCCCTGCTCTCCCGCTACAAAGTACTCTCCCCCCGTGAGGTAATGGCAAGGCAAAGCATTCTCCTCGCAGAATACTGCAATTCCCTTGTTATTGAAGCTCAGGTTACTCTGGAAATGGGAAGAACCCTCATTCTCCCCGCAGCGCTCTCCTGGCAAAAAGAACTGGCGGATACCGTGATAAGCCTTAAAAATGCCGGTATCGACAGTGTGGAGCCCCATATAAATCAGCTCACCATCATAAGCCGCCATATCCGCGATCTGCACATTGCTCTGGAGCGGTTGGCAGAAGAACTGCCGCGCTGCATGGGAATTAAAGCCGCCCCTCTCGAAAAAGCACGCTTCTGCCGTGACCTGCTGGTGCCTGTCATGAACGCCTGCCGCGCCGAGGGAGATGCCCTCGAACAGCTTGTGGACGACGACCGGTGGGCGCTGCCTAAATATCGAGAACTATTGTGGATTTATTAAACACTATCAAGAAAAATAGAGGTTGACTTTCGTTGCTTTTTTTGGGGGGGCTGAAGGAGTTCCCCCAAAAAAAACAACCTCCTTTGAGGCCATTGTGCAACTGCCGCCAATCGTGAAGCCATTGCAAAATGACCTCAATATGCCACTCTCAACTCTCTTTTACCTTCCTGTCCGCCTCAGCTAACGCTGCACATTCACTTGCAGGCATGGAGAAACTATGCTCCGCTGTGGGAAAAGCACCTGCTTGCACTTCATGGGAAAAGTCTTGCACCGCCTGTGAAATCAGGGTTGCCATGTTTGCATAGCGCTTTACAAAACGGGGTGTATGCCCTTGCGTAAGCCCCACTAAATCATGAAAAACCAAAACCTGACCATCGCAGTCTGCCCCTGCTCCAATGCCGATGGTTGGCACAGCAACACTTGCCGTAATCCCCGCCGCGACGGCCGCGGGAATAGCTTCCAACACCAGAGAAAAACACCCGGCGTCTTCAAGGGCCTTGGCATCTTCCTGAAGCCGTATGGCAGCGGCAACTGTTTTGCCTTGCACCTTAAAGCCACCAAGACAAGCAGCACGTTGGGGGGTAAGGCCTATGTGCCCCATAACGGGAATACCCGCTTGCACCAAGGCTGCCACCTGAGGCGCTATCTCTTTGCCGCCTTCCATCTTGACAGCGCGCACACCTGAACGCTGCACAAGCTGCGTTGCATTGATAAGAGCCTGCGCCACCCCCTGTTCATAGGTCATAAAAGGCATATCAGCGATCACAAGGGCTCGGCGCACTGCTGAAGTAACTGCGGATGTGTGATGAATTATTTCTTCAAGTGTCACAGCAACTGTATCTGACCGCCCAAGCACAACCATCCCAAGGGAATCACCCACAAGAATCATATCCACACCACCCTCATCCAAGAGTAAAGCTGTGGGATAATCATAGGCAGTAAGCATTACAAGCTTACGCTGACCCTTTGTATTTCGCACAGTTACGCTGGTTACAGGAGGAGCTTGCTGCGAAGAAGGCTTGTTCACTGTATGTGCACTCATAATTTCCTCATTTTATTCACTGTTTCCAGGGTATTTCCTGCAAAATCCGCGTATGTGCGAAGAAAAAGTCAAAGGGTACATCGGCAACGTCCACTGCCTCTGCCCCTTTCCCGTCCCAGCCTGCGACCGCATAAAAAGGCTCCAGCATGTGCAGTGCATGTAAAAAAGCCTTTCGTGATGGAGAAAGAACATCCCGAAAGCGCACTCGTGTGGGGTCTTCTCCCATCGCGCATGGAGTATCGAAAACAACAAAACGGCGGCAAGCAAAGGGCCGTACCGGATAAATTCGGCAGACTCCATCAGAGGCAATAAATGAGCACGGATTCTTGGCAGTATGCTGAGGCAAGGCCGGCCCGTCTTGAGCACTACCACAGGCTCCGGGCATGGCACCTTCACACGAGACAACCGGACGGGCACTCTGCAAAAAAATATGTATTGCCATAGCTTCAGGATGAGTAAGTGGAATGTGCTGATAGCAACAGGCGGCACACCCTGCACCACAAGCCGGCTTTCTTTTGCTGCGTGCTATATCCTGCTGTATTGATATGTCCAGCAACGCATAAGCACGCAAAAGAGAGCCAAGCCAGGAAAATTTGGCCTCCTCAGCCATATGAAAACGAACCGCATCTAATTCAGAATGCTGCATATACTATCTTCATCATTAAGACACCCATGCCTTACCTTACTCATGCCTACATACGAATCCGCGCATACAACTGCCCAAGCAAGGGCCTCGCATACAGCCAGGAACGGCGCAGCAGCCAGCCACCCGTCTGCGCTTTCGCCTTAAAACGATGAACAGCCAAAGGGTGTGCAGGCAGGTTCGCACCTTCTTTCGTTGTAAAAAAAACAGAAAATCCTGCGTTCCGGCCTATATCAAGGGCTAATTCATTATACTGCCCCCAAGGCCAACATAATGAATGAACAGCATGACCCAAAATACCTTCCAGAGCCATTTTCCCTCCCGCAATGTCAGTATGCATTCTCTCCTGCTGCTCCATATCATTTTCAAAACGCCCCAACTGCCCCAATTGCCGCACAGCACTTGCCAGTCTATTCACATTATCAGCATCGGCAAAAAAGGCATGAGCCTCCTTCACATCCTGCGGCACAATGGAGGTCACAGTATCGAGCAGCTCCGCAGAGGGTAAAAAAGCCCGATTCGCAAGGCCAGCGTTAATGGGAAAGGCCGGCAGCCCCCACACAGTCCCAAAGGTTGTGCTATAAAAGGTTCGCACCTGTTTGCCGGGCCGGGTAAATGCGGCAAAATCCTGCCCGGTAAAAACACCTGTATGACTCTGCGAGTGCGATGCCACAGCCAGCACACCGGCTGCGTCCATACCTTGCACTTCCGCATAGTTACAAAAAATATCCCGTCGTTGTGAATAACCAAATGCATCCTTTTGCACCGGCGTATGCAATATGGGCATAGAAGGCGCTGTACCTTCCAGCAGAGCCTCCACAGAGGCTCTGGGGTGCGTACCCGGCTCAAGGCGATTACTCACGGCAAACATAACGCCCTTATGCCCATACTTGTGCAAAAGCGGCATGGCATGCATATAATTATCAAGATAACCATCATCAAAGGTAAAAAGCACAGATTTACGCGGCAACGCCTCACCATGCACAAGAAAATTTTCTGCTTCCGCAAGGGAAATTCCGCGCCAACCGTTCTCTGCAAATGTGCGGCAATGTTCTTCAAAAAGAGCGCACGAAACCCCAATGGGGTTTTTATAGTCATTTATATAGTGGTACATGAGCACCGGCAAACTTTGGACTGTACGCATGAGGTATCCTGGAGTAGTATGCTCTGAGAGTGAGGCTATACGAGAAAACTAGGAAAGATCCTTGACTCTTATAGCACACGCCTTACTTGTGCAAGTAGAAGACATAGTAAAATCCGGGCAAACGTATTTGATACGTTTTACGCCTCAAGAATGATAGTAGGTATACCTTATGGGCGTAGAATTTAAAGACTATTACAAAACTCTTGGCGTTTCGCGTACCGCTTCAACCGATGAAATAAGCAAAGCGTATAAAAAACTCGCCCGAAAGTACCATCCTGACCTGAATCAGAATGATAAAAAGGCCGAAGAGTGCTTTAAAGAAGTAAGCGAAGCCAACGAAGTTCTAAAAGACCCAGAAAAGCGTAAAATGTATGACCAGTTGGGCCCAGACTGGAAAAATAATCAGCAATTCCGGCGACCTCCCGGCTTTGAAAATATGCGATCCTCTCCAGGAGGAGCCCAATTTTCAGGTGCGGGATTCAGCGATTTTTTTGAAACTCTCTTTGGCGGCAGTTTTCAGGCAGGCGGTTCTCCTTTTGGCAACGCTCAATTCAAAGGGAATCCCTTTGGTAATGAGGGCTATGGCGCCACAAAAAAGGGAAGTGATGTCAATGCGGAAATAACACTCACGCTTGAAGATGCTTTTCACGGCGGCAAAAAAAATATTTCACTACAGGGGGGACGCTCCCTTGAAGTTGCCATACCGGCAGGCATCAAACCCGGCTCACGCATTCGCCTCACTGGACAAGGAGCACCTGGAATGGGCGGCCCGGCAGGAGACCTTTTCTTAAAGGTCAACATTGCCCCTGACACTCGCTTTTTGCTTGAAGATACAGATATTATTTACGACCTCTTGCTTGCACCATGGGATGCTGTTCTTGGCTGCACTGTGCGCGTTCCCACCCTGACAGGCGAGGTGGATCTTACTGTTGCTCCGGGCGTCAGTAGCGGAAAAAAGTTTCGTTTACGCGGTAAAGGCTTGGGAACAGGCACTGCCAAAGGCGATCAGCTTATACGCATAGGCATTGCCATTCCCGACATTGTAACAGACGAAGAACGCGCCTTGTGGGAAAGCTTACGCACCCTTGGGATGCCCAAGTAAGGACACCAGAGGCTCTGCCCCTGGCCCCGAAGGCTCTGCCCTCTGGGCCTCCCGCAAAAAAAACTCAATTCTCTTCCCCCATTCAGAGCATTGCAATTATACCATAGTTGCAATGCTCTGACAGATGAAACAGTGGATGCCCAGAGCGAATCGCTTTATTGATATTGCAGACATACACTATTCAAATACGTAGCTCATTGCTTTTGTTAAACTGTGTAGACAAAAAAACCACACAGCATAGCAAATTAAAAAGTTTAGGGGAAAGGGTTGGGGGCTCGGGGGAGGGGACAACCCCCTTCTCAAAGGGGGTTTTCCCCTCCCCCGATAAAATTTTAAAAAAAATCCTCTCCCTCAATAAAATATTATACGGAGAAACTTTATGGATCTCAAAAAATTTACTGAAAAATCCCAGCTTGCCGTTGCCTCTGCCCAAGATATTGCTCTGCGCATGGGGCACCAGCAGGTAGACGTTGAGCACCTTGCCCTGGCCCTTGTGCAGCAGGAAAAAGGTCTGGTCGCACGGCTTTTGGAAAAGGCAGGCATTACTCCCGGCAAGTATGCCGACGCAGTGCAGGTGGAGCTTGCCAAAAGACCTTCCGTTAGCGGCCCGGGTATGGACAGTAGCACCCTTTCCGTTACCAATCGCTTACACCAATTGCTCATCGCTTCGCACGATGCCGCTGTGCGCATGAAAGATGAGTACGTCAGCGTTGAGCATATTTTCTGTGAAATGGCGGGAGATCCAGCTTCAAGCCCTCTTGGCAGGGTAAACAACAACTTTAATTTTACTCGTGAACGAGCTTTGCATGCCATGAGCGCTGTGCGCGGATCGCAGCGTGTCACTACCGCTACCCCGGAAGAAACTTACGAGGCTCTTACCAAGTTTGGGCGCGATCTGGTAGAAGATGCCCGCAAGGGTAAGCTCGATCCTGTCATTGGGCGCGATGCGGAAATTCGCCGTTGCATTCGCATCCTTTCGCGTCGTACCAAGAACAATCCTGTTCTTATTGGGGAAGCGGGAGTTGGTAAGACAGCCATTGTTGAGGGCCTTGCCCAGCGCATTCTCAGAAGAGACGTTCCTGAAGGATTAAAAGACAAGATGCTCTTCTCCCTTGATATGGGAGCGCTCATTGCCGGAGCCAAGTACAAGGGCGAGTTTGAAGAACGCTTAAAAGCCGTTCTGAAAGAAGTGGAAGCATCCGAGGGGCGCATTCTGCTCTTTATTGATGAGCTGCACACCATTGTTGGAGCAGGACGTAGCGAAGGCGCTATGGACGCCGGCAATCTGCTCAAGCCTCTGCTGGCGCGCGGTGAGTTGCATTGCATTGTCGCCACAACCATCGACGAATACCGAAAATACATAGAGAAAGACCCGGCCCTTGAGCGGCGTTTTCAGCCCCTACTGGTAGAGGAACCCACAGCGGAAGATGCCATTTCCATTTTGCGCGGCCTGCGCGAACGATTTGAAGTACACCATGGAGTGCGCATAGCTGATGCTGCCATTGTTGAAGCAGTTACCCTCTCCATGCGCTATATTACCGACCGCCAGTTACCTGACAAGGCCATTGATCTTATAGATGAAGCGGCGGCCATGATTCGTACAGAAATTGATTCCCTGCCCACAGACATGGATGAAACCGGCAGAAAAATCATGCAACTTGAGATTGAGCGCGAGGCCCTGCGCCGCGAAAGTGATGCCGCATCGCGTGACAGGTTACAAAAGCTGGAAAATGAACTCACTGTCCTTCAAGAAAAGCAGGCCGTCCTTGCTGCACAGTGGGAAAAAGAAAAAAGTGGAATCAATAATATTCGCACCTTAAAAGAAGAGATAGAACGCGCCCGATTAGATATGGAAGAAGCGGAACGCGCCTACGATCTCAACAGGGCCGCCGAGCTGAAATACGGCACACTCCAGCGTCTTGAAAAAGATCTCGCAACAGCGGAAGCAACGGAAAATTCCGCCGCAAGTTCCCGCCTGCTCAAAGAAGAAGTTCTGCCGGATGATATTGCGGAAATTCTGGCCCGCTGGACAGGCATTCCCGTTACCCGCCTTTTGGAATCTGAGCGCGAAAAACTTTTACGTCTTCCTGAAACCTTGCATCAGCGTCTCGTCGGGCAAGATGAGGCCATCATTGCCGTATCGGAAGCTGTACTGCGCTCTCGTGCCGGGCTTTCGGATCAAGGCCGTCCCATAGGGTCATTTATTTTTCTTGGCCCAACCGGGGTTGGCAAAACGGAGCTTTGCAAAACCCTTGCCCAAGCTCTTTTTGATAGCGAAGAAAACATGGTGCGGCTTGACATGAGTGAGTACATGGAAAAGCACGCCGTTGCCCGGCTCATCGGGGCCCCTCCTGGCTATGTGGGGTACGATGAAGGGGGGCAACTCACCGAAGCAGTGCGGCGTAAGCCTTACAGCGTTGTGCTTTTTGATGAAATTGAAAAGGCGCATCCTGATGTGTTCAACACTCTGCTGCAAATTCTGGATGACGGCCGCCTCACCGATAGTCAGGGAAGAACCGTTGACTTTCGCAACACCATCATCATCATGACTTCAAACATAGGCTCATCATTCATGCTCGACGGCATCACGCCGGAAGGAGAATTTCGAGATACCGTGCGAAGTGAAGTGCTGGCTGAGCTACGCCGCCATTTCCGCCCGGAATTTCTTAACCGGGTGGACGATATTGTGCTCTTTAAGCCC
Organism: Desulfovibrio sp.; assembly: GCA_031546885.1. Lineage (GTDB taxonomy): Bacteria > Desulfobacterota > Desulfovibrionia > Desulfovibrionales > Desulfovibrionaceae > Frigididesulfovibrio. Next base: position 834 of record JAVBJS010000005.1, on the reverse strand, counting down.
CTCACCCTGGCGCAAATAGTATTTATTGTTGACCTTCTCGCAGCTCGCCTGCAAAAAAGGCTGCTCGACAGAAAAATTACAATAGCCCTCACCCCAGAAGCAAAAAACCATATTGCAAAGTCAGCCTATGACCCTGTGTACGGCGCTCGACCCCTGCGCCGCTATATGCAGCAGTATATTGAAACACCCCTTGCCAAAAAACTTATCGCCGGGGAAGTAACAGAAGGCCAGTCGCTACAGATAACAGTTGCTGACGGTGATCTCCAGTTTAAATAAGTAAGCGAAAAGAGAAATATCAGGGGAAAGAGGGAGATGAGGAGACTGGGAGATATCGGGGAGGGGGAAGAAAGGTGGTAAGATAAGAATATCGGGGGAGGGGACAAATCCCCTTTGGAAAGGGTGTTTTTCCCCTCCCCCGAACCCCCACCCCTTTTCCCCTAAACTTTTTAATTTGTGTTAGTGAATGGTTATAATCGTTTTGTTGTAGAGTTTGTTGGCACGAAGGTAATTGAACTATCTGCTGATCTGTCAATATTTCCCACCTAGCCTCCTCCACTTTTTACTGAAGTATAGCAACCTTTTTTTCTGCCTTCTTTTTGATAGCATTACTCCTGATTGCGAAACAGCTCCGGCTGTTCATGCATCAGGAGTTTTTTGCGTTCAAAAATTGAGATAGTTCTATGCAATTTATAGTGTGTAAGCAGTAGAGCTGTCTTTAAATAGAGGCCATTGCACAATGGCCTCTGGCGGATGCGCCAGCAGACGCCCGCAAGCGAGCAGCGCAGCGTGCCTTTATTTCAAAGCAGTTTCTGCTTTGAAATCATTCGATAAAAA
>JAVBJS010000130.1:0-16033 GCA_031546885.1 Desulfovibrio sp. | reverse complement strand
GGGATTGAGCTGCTCCAACAAATTCTGATACAGCAAGTGGCCTTGTTTTTCTGGCGAAGGTGCTTTGGGCTTCATAGCAAATCCTGCTCCGATTCAACCGGTTTTTTGCATATATCACTGCATTGCCTGTTCAAAACAGTGCACTATTTTATCTTAAATATCAATATATTTCATGATGTTAATGTATTTTTAAGAGTCGACTAAATAATCTTCACGATATTCTTTTTCACAAACCCCACCGGATTGTAACTGAGCTTGGCTTGACGCAAACCTTCATCATCAAGATCTTGCTCTCTGTTTATGTACGTATACCCGTTGCCGGCGTTAGCGCAAAACATCTGATTAATTGCTTGATAACCGCCTTTGAGGCCTGATGCGGCCTTTTCAAAGTGGATGACAAGGGTATCGTCACTCAGTGGCTCGGCCAGCGTGTAGGCTACGGGAACACCGTCAACGCGAATAATCCCACCAGTTAAGCCAGGAATATCCGGCCAATACGCCAGCACCCGCTCAATGGCCTCATTTTCGGCAGCTAGGGCTGCTGTTTCTTCACAGTCACGCCAGCGGCACCATTCTTCCTGCATCTGGAGCACGGTATTAACGCATTTGCTGGAAAGTGTGCGGTATTCAAAGGTATAGAGCTTTTCAAATTGACGCAGCAAATTCTTTTTTTTGTGGAAGCGATTGCCAGAAAGAGCAATGAGTTCTGAGGCAAGGTACAGATAGTCCCATTGACCCCTAGCTTCTTCCACAATTATTTTTTCAGGCATGGTACTTTGCCAGAGCTGGGCCAAGGCCTCTGGCACCCTAATGATGGTATTGCCGCTGGCAAACTCCGGACAGGCCGCCCAGTTCTGCACAGCTTCCCATTGTCCGACGGGAGCCCAGTAATACGAACCATGCTGCGTTTGTCGAATCCAACAGAGTGTGCCGTCAAAGCGCCATTCCAGCCCGTAATATTGAGCCCACCCCCAGATATTGGCATAGCTGTAATCTGAGGTCTTCATTGTGCATTGCTTGAGTAAGTGCAGATATTGTTCCATGCCGCTGAACGTAATGGGGGAGAAAGTACTTTTCATAGTAAGATCGCTGTGTTGTGGGAATTAAGGTTGACAGATATGCGATGAGATCAGTTATGATTTAAATCGCTTGGCGGTCATGGCAAAACGATACCAATCACACCGGAGAAAGGCGTAAAAAGCCAGAGCTGACTGCACTATCTGGGAAATTAACATGGCAAAAAATATACCCGTGGCAGATTGCCAAAGTACATGTCCAAGCCCCCAGGCAAGAGGCAGGCGCACAAGCCATGTTGCGCTGCTGTAAATGACAAGCGTATAAATGGAGGCCCCCGCCCCGGTTAAAATACCCCCTAGAATCATGCTGGTAACGGTAAAGGGGGTGGCCAGCAGGTTGTAACGTAAATACTCCATGGTAATTGCCTGAACATTGACATCAGCAGGGGAAACCATAACGGCGATCTCCTGAATGAATGGAGCAAGGCATAGAGCTACCAGCGACATACAACCAGCCCCGGACAAAATAACGCGCAAACCGACTCGCTTGGCCTCAGCCTTATTGCCAGCGCCAAGGCAATGCCCCACAAGGACAGAACCCGTGAGGTTGAAGGCAAGGGCCGGCAAAAATAAAATAGCTTCAACGCGCATTCCGGCAACCAGTCCAGCAAGGGCGGTAACTCTCTCTACGGGAAGTGTTGCGGTAATGGCAAAAAGAATCATGTAGCCGAGCTGCCACAGTATATGTGAGCCGCCAGCGGGAATGGCAACCTTGGCAATGTAAGGCAGTGCCTTTTTCTGCCACTTCCATGCGGCAAAACTACTGAATTGAATAAGTTTTTTATGCACAAGCACAGCCAGATTAAATACCCCCCCGGCCGATACAGATACCATAGTGGCATACACAATACCTTTGGCTCCAAGGTTTGGCATACCAAACCACCCGAGACCAAAGGCAAGATCTCCCAGGGTATTGGCAACGCAAACCAACAGACCGGAAGCAAGGGGAATCCATACATTTTTTCTAGCTCTAAATACCGCCGTTGTGACAAGGCTCAAATAGTTTCCGGGCACAACCCACAGGAAAAGCAACCACATTTCTTCGGTGAGGGGCAAAATACTCTGCGGAACCTGAAGAAAAAAGAAAAGAGTGGAACGAAAAAACCAGCCAAGTGCGATGGTAGTAAGGCAAAAGATGCCACCCAGAATGCAGATGAGCCCCACATACCGTTGAGCTCGCAGAACCAAACCGGCACCGAGGGATTGGCTCATGGCAGCAATACCCCCGTTTGTCATGGCAATGCCAATGACTAAAAGAAAAAACAGACACTGAGTAACAATACCCAGTGCGGCCTGAACGTCAGCATGAATATGTCCCGCCACAAGAACGTCAATAAATCCCACAAGAAATTGGCAAAGCATCATAATCGCTTGGGGCCAGACCATGGAGAGTATCTCACGCGAGGAAACCCTCATCTCGGAGGGAGAAGGGGAAAGAGGAAGGGTAGATTGGGACATTTGCACAGTGTACCAAAGTGTTTTGCTAAAGGCAAAAGAAAGCTGTGTCAATTTTAGAGCTACAGCTAGCTCCTGCTAGAAGGTGAAATCAACGCGCACGGGAAGTGGGTAAAAAATATACAGACCCTGCACAATGTGGGTACTTTCTACTCACAGCAAGGAGAGAAAGAAGAGAAGAGCCTGTGGCTGAACTCTTTCTTAGGAATAGAAATAGGGCAAAATAATCCATACTGGCATGATATTGGCAAGCTAAGCTGCATGTGTTGAAAAAAAAAGAAGTTGATTCTATGGAGAAATAGCTTAATGCTACAGGAAGTCCCAAGGCAGTGTGCGTTGCAATTTCCTGTGAGATTGAAGAGCAGTGTTTAGAGAGCACGCTAATTATTTCATAGTTGCACTATTTTACTTAAGGAGTTTTTCTCATGAAATTATTACAAGTATTTGCCATTGTTGCTATGTTAATTCCTTCTGTGGCCTTTGCCGCACCAGCAGCACCTGCAGCTCCAGAAGCAATGGGTAAAATGGGCGCCATGCCGGGAATGGGTATGGCAGGTATGAACGGACTTTCCGCCGAACAGCAAGCCAAGTATGCTGCCATGTGTAAGGAATTTGAAGTAAAAATAATGCCCATGCATGATCAGATGCAGGCCAAATCTATGGAGTTGCGCGCCATCGAAAAGCTTTCTGGCACAACTCGTGCGGATGTAGTTAAAGTAATTGAAGAAATTACTGCATTGCGCGCCAAGTTGCGCGCTGAACAACAGAACTTTAATGCTGCCCTTGAAAAAGAAGGCTTGCCTGCCTATAAAGGCTACCACCATGGCGGCATGGGTGGCGGCATGATGGGTGGCATGATGGGTGGCATGATGGGCGGCGGCATGATGGGCGGCCAGGGTTGCCCTATGATGGGTGAAGGCGGCTGTTCTATGATGAAGGGAATGATGGGCGGCATGTCGGGTGATTCCGCAGGGGGAAACATGAAAGACTCCATGCCCAAGGGGCACTCCATGCCTGGCGCAAAAATGTAATATAAAAGTATCTTAGATAACCAGGGCAGTTCAACTAGAAATAGTTAAACTGCCCTGGTTTTTTTTATAGAAATGCTGCGCTACTCGCTTGCTGGCACCTGCTGCGTAGGTTGCCAGAGGCCATTGTGCAATGGCCTCTTTTTTGTCGTTGAAATGGCACTATTTTTGCTAGAATGAGTGTGTACTCAGTAAAGCGTCATAAGAGTGTCACTACATTGAACAGTCACACATTTTTCCTGCTTTCTGGCGCGTATTGCGGAGTCTATTTTCCACAAACAAAACAGGAACGGTGCCGACTGAGACGTAATCTTGTAGTCCAAGCTTTCAAGGCCGCTCCGCATAACAACAGTATGCACGGAGTGAGTCTTAATCTGTCAGGCTAACATTTATCTGTAATAAGCTTAAGGCATTAGGCGCAGGCTGACTCAGCGGTAGGGATAGCATTTTTTGCAAAATACTCATGAAAACCGCGGCCTGTCTTACGGCCGAGAAGCCCTGCATCAACCATTTTGCAAAGCAGTGGGCACGGTCTGAATTTGGGATCTTTATAGTTTTGATAGAGCGATTCAAGGGAGAGCAGAATAGTATCAAGCCCTATGAGGTCGCCTGTTTCAAGGGGCCCCATAGCGTGCCCGAAACAGGAACGAAAAATTCTGTCCACTTCATCGGCTTGCGCGACACAATCGTGAACCAGCCAAATGGCTTCATTCACAGTAAGCATAAGCACCCTGTTTGCAACAAAGCCGGGCAGATCTTTTACAATAACACCCTTTTTGTTCATCTGCTTAAGAAAGCGCTGTGCAGCATGGAGGGTAGTGTCGGCAGTGCAATGGCCCTTAATAATTTCTACAACAGGCTTAAGTGGTACTGGATTCATAAAGTGCATCCCCAACACGTTTTGCGGCCTCTTTGTCCAGGAAGCCATTTTGGTTATGGATATAACAGATGTATTTGCTGCAAAACACACATCTGCACGACAAATTTCATCAAGAGCAGGGTAAAGCTGTGACTTAACACTTTCTTTTTCAGTGATGTTTTCCACAATAAAATCAGCATCCTCCAAAACATTCAACGAAGTGGCGCAGTGAATACGCGACATGCACGCCTCCACATCCACGCTCTCTGTTTGGAGAAGGCTATGCATGCCCAAGGCTTCTCCAATCTCATCCTTTGCATTGTGCAAAGCCCCTGCATCTATATCAATAAATAATGCATCCATACCGTGCATGGCAAGGCTTTGGCACACCCCTTTGCCCATAGCGCCCGCGCCGATAACACCAATTTTCTTGAATTCCATAGCAATGTATCCTCGTAAGATTGTATCAATTCTGGCGTGCGGAGGGGCTTCCTCTTCCCCGGCGCATACTCTTGAAAAAAGGCTTCCTCTTCCTTTTTTCCTCAGAAATCACTTTACAATGCAATGCAAAAACGCAAAAAATGACGATTACCCCCGCAAAGGAAAGATTCCCTTGGGACGTAACCGCCATTGTGCTGTAAAAAGAACATAGGAAATCCAGACCGCTCTTGCAGAAAAGCTGCAAACCGTCCGAACATTTTCTAAACTCTTTCTACAAAAAGTCCAAAAAATCTCTATACTATTTTTGCGGAACCTTCGCAGAGTCTTCGTAAAATCTCTGCAAAGGTTCCGCAATATTCTCATCAGATCGCTCTCTTATCTCTTTCCTGCAACTGTACAGGTACGAGCACAAGCTGGATTTCACCAACTTGAGCTGTCAGCTCTCGAACGCCGACTGGCTGAGTGGCTTTTATCGTAAATAATTTTGTCATGCTGCCATTAACAGCGGGCGTGCCGGTAGACTCAGAAAATATACTATTGCAAGTGAAAAAACGCCTCAACACAGAAGACCCTCTACCTGCACGGTAAAGGTTCGCTTGTGTTGCCGGGGTATATTCCCTCTTACTGTGGGCAAAACGGCTGTTTCCCAAGTAAATACATGCCAAGACCATGACACTTCCTCAATACTAAGATGGGTACAATAAAAGGCTGTACCCTTTATACGAGGCCATTGCACAATGGCCTCGGCAACTGCTGAGCAGGTGCCCGCAAGCGAACAGCGCAGCGAGCCTTTTCTTTTAGCTCCACTGGATAAAATGGTGTACCGTTTTATCCAGCTGAAAAATAAGACATAATTTTCTAACATGCTTTCGCAACCGGAGCGGATTGCGAAAGAAAGGCACGTTGCGCTGTACCCTTTATACACGAGTCAGAAGCCTACTTCATCTTAAAAAAAATCACAAGATGAATCCGCAGAATATTTGTTTTACGTAATTACTATCCGGCTGTCGCTGGCTGATCAATGCTATTTTACGTGCAAAAAATGAAGTGCTTCTACCATTTTTCATCATGAATTCGGCGCGCATCCATTCTGTTGACAGGCGGCAGAGAAGACAAAACCTTGCCAATAGGCATAATCATCAGGGGCATGACTGTCTCCGGCAAATTTAATGCCGTTTGCCATTGCGCCATGTGTTCCTCTTTGGGATATACCTGTATCCAGACGCCACCATATCCAAGGCTATGGGCAGCCAAAAGCATGTTTTGTCCACAGCAAGCACATGAAATAACAGATAAAGGTAGCTCTATGTCTTTGGAAAGACGAGTACAGAGCATAATGGCCGCGCCCGCTTTGCTGGCATACCCCACAAGGGGCTGAATTTGCCCAATGCGCTGCAACGAAGCTTGCTCCATCATAACAATAAATTCCCAGGGCTGCGAATTTTTCGAACTGGGTGCACTCATTCCCGCTGCGATAATAGCCTGAATATCGCTACGCGGCACAGGCTCACCTGTAAAATCCCGCTGGCTCCGACGACTGTGAATGGCGCTAAGAACATCCATTTTTGCTGGAGTCCAATACGGTGCGGTTCCTGAAGCACCTGCAACGGCAGAAGGAGTTTGTGGTGCCACTGTGGGTGCTTGTGGCGTCGTTGCGGGAGCCTGTGCGGCGGCTGCAAGGGCTGGCGCTGCGTGCAAAAGTCCCGCCCCGCCAACGGCAGCTCCGAGCCATTGCAGCATTTCCCGACGAGGAATCTCATACTGTTTTGCAGAAATTTTTTCAGCAGTGTCCGCACTCAAAATATTTTCGAAACAAGACTGAATATTTACTACACCGCTATTGTCTGATATTTTTTTCATGCCTCATCCTTGCAATGTGTATCATGCATAGTTCTTACAAGCACTAAGAACTAACGAAATTCCATAGCTTCTGTCGTAAACTATACAGGAAGCTCATAAAAAGGGCAACAGACGACTTCACGTCCTATGCAAGCCACCATCCCCATACACTCAGGGCTTAGAACTTATCCATAAATAAGGATGTTCGCGGTCAATAGCTGCGTCAAATGCCTTTTTTGCTCTGGGTCGAGGACATAAGAGTCCACTCCCTCCGCAAAAAAAAAACATTTTCCTTGCTCTTGCCACACGCTCTCCTTATTTATGGATAAGTTCTTACTCACATTATAGTAAATGCGAATATTGGCTCGCCAAAATCTTTGTTGTCAAAGCTTCTCAAAGCTGCACTCAAGATAGTCGGACAACAATGATTGCGCATTGAATAAAATCGGTGTATTATTTCTGATTCAAAATGCGGCTCTCTGTGTTTTTACCCGAACATAGCAAGGGGCTACTGTCTGGAGACTGCTGCACGATGAGTCCAATATACACATTACTTTCCAAGCCCTTCGTACGGGAAGAAAGTATGCAGGGTATGATATTACCCCTTTGAACTATGGCATTGGCAATGAATAATACTATGATATTTTAGATAATTACATGCCAAAGTTGTGGAGAATTCTACTCAAAATTCCACAACAGACTTGACAAAGTTAGCAATTGACTCTAGCAATGGCAAGAGATTGTGTATTTTTACTCAATGTATTGTTTGCATATCAAGAAACTCTGCGCAAGCGAAGCCTTGCCGGAATTAAACGCACAACCACAGTGGAGGTAAGGCAATGGCGAAACATGCGACTCCCAAGCTGGATCAGCTCGAAACAGGCCCTTGGCCCAGTTTCGTATCTGATATCAAGCAACACGCAGAATTTCGGGCAAAAAACCCTAACAAGGTCGAATATCAAATTCCAACAGACTGCCCAGACGATCTTCTCGGCGTGCTGGAACTCTCCTTCACCGATGGAGAGACTCACTGGAAACACGGCGGTATCGTGGGTGTATTCGGTTATGGTGGTGGTGTTATCGGTCGTTATAACGACCAGCCTGACAAGTATCCTGGTGTGGCACACTTCCACACCGTGCGTGTAAACCAGCCCGCAGCCAAATATTATACAACAAGCTACCTGCGCCAAATCTGTGATTTGTGGGATATGCGTGGTTCTGGTCTTACCAACATGCACGGCACCACAGGTGACATCGTTCTTCTTGGTACGCAAACCCCTCAGCTTGAAGAAATTTTCTTTGAACTGACCCACAACATCAAAACAGACCTTGGCGGCTCAGGTTCCAACCTGCGTACCCCGGAAGCATGCCTTGGCATGTCCCGTTGCCAGTACGCCTGCTATGATACCCAGGATGTGTGCTATCAGCTCACCATGGACTATCAGGACGAACTGCACCGCCCTGCGTTCCCTTACAAGTTTAAATTCAAGTTTGACGGTTGCCCCAACGGCTGCGTTGCTGCCATGGCCCGTTCAGACTTTGCTCTTGTCGGCACCTGGAAAGACGATATCAAAATCGATCAGGGCGCTGTGAAGGGTTATGTTGGTGGTGAGTTCAAGCCAAACGCTGGCGCGCACTCCGGGCGTGACTGGGGCAAGTTTGACATTCAGGCTGAAGTTATCAACCGCTGCCCCACAAAGTGCATGAGCTGGGATGGCAGCAAGCTTAATATCGATAATAAAGAATGTACTCGCTGCATGCATTGCATTAACGTAATGCCACGCGCTTTGCACATTGGTAACGAGCGCGGCGCATCCATCATGGTAGGCGCAAAGGCTCCTGTTGTTGACGGTGCGCAAATGGGTTCACTGCTTGTGCCGTTTGTTGAAGTTGCCGCTCCCTACGATGACGTGAAAGAAGTCATTGAAAAGATTTGGGACTGGTGGATGGAAGACGGTAAAAACCGTGAGCGCCTCGGTGAAACCATTCGTCGTCTTTCCTTCCAGCGTCTGCTTGAAGTAACCGGCATTGCGCCACAGGCTGTTCACGTGCAAGAGCCCCGCCACAACCCCTACATCTTCTTTAAAGAAGAAGAAGTACCCGGTGGCTGGGATCGTGACCTTGAAGCTTATCGCAACAGACACCAGAGATAAGGAAGGGAGAAGAATATTATGGCATTCGTATCTTCCGGGTACAATCCCGAAAAGCCCATGGAAAATCGGATTACCGACATTGGCCCACATAAATATGATCGGTTTTATCCTCCCTTTATTGCACAAAACAAAGGGAAATGGCTGTATCACGAAATTCTTGAGCCAGGCGTGTTGATGCACGTTGCTGAAAGCGGGGACAAGGTTTACACTGTCCGTTGTGGCTCTGCTCGTCTTATGAGCGTTACCCACATTCGTGAAATTTGCGATATCGCAGATAAGTATTGCGGCGGACATGTGCGTTTCACCACCCGCAGTAACATTGAATTCATGACGGATAACGAAGCGAACTTAAAGGCACTGCGTGCTGACCTTGCACAGCGCAAGTTTTCCGGTGGGTCTAACAAGTTCCCCATTGGTGGAACAGGTGCCGGCGTAACCAACGTTGTTCACACACAGGGTTGGGTACACTGCCACACCCCTGCAACAGATGCATCCGGCCCTGTAAAAGCCATTATGGATGAAATGTTTGCAGACTTCCAAAACCATCGCTTGCCTGCTCCTGTGCGTATCTCCCTGGCTTGCTGTATCAACATGTGCGGTGCTGTGCACTGTTCTGATATCGGCCTTGTAGGTATTCACAGAAAGCCTCCTATGGTTGACCATGCCTGGGCTGACCAGCTTTGTGAAATTCCTCTGGCTGTCGCCTGCTGCCCAACGGCTGCTGTGCGTCCTACCAAGGTTGAATACAAGGGCGCGAAAGTCAACTCCATTGGTATCAAGAATGATCGCTGCATGTACTGTGGTAACTGCTACACCATGTGTCCCGCGCTGCCCATCTCTGATGGTCAGGGCGATGGTATTGCCATCATGGTTGGCGGTAAGGTTTCTAACCGTATCAGCGCTCCCAAGTTCTCCAAAGTTGTTGTTGCCTTTATTCCCAACGAGCCACCTCGCTGGAAAAGCCTTACCGATATTGTGAAGCACATCGTTGAAGTTTATGCAGCCAACGCAAATAAATATGAGCGTCTTGGCGAATGGGCAGAGCGCATTGGCTGGGAACGCTTCTTCTCCCTCACCGGGCTGAAGTTTACTCACCACCTGATTGATGATTTCCGTGAGCCCGCCTACTATACGTGGCGGCAGACCACACAGTTTAAATTCTAATTCACCGAAGTGACACCTCCGGGCACACCCGTGCCCGGAGCCTTACCCCAAGGGGACGAGCATGACCGAAGAACAGCAAAAAGTTGTGGATTACCTTAAAGCGAAAACTGGCAAAAGCAAGTTTTATTTTAACGACTTCCTTGAAGTCTTCCCCGAAAAAGGCCCACGCGATGTAAAGAAAGTTCTTACATCAATGGTGAATGGTGAAATTCTGGAGTTCTGGTCTTCAGGCAGTACAACCATGTATGGTCTGAAGGGAGCCGGCAAGCAGGGTCAGGCTGAAGGCGAAAGCTAAGAAGATCTTGCTATAGTAATTTTTCAGGCTTTTGCGGCGCATGCAGCTTACGTAGGTGCATGCGCCGTTATATTCTTTGGTAACGTACAGTCTTTATAAAGGAATTATTATGCGCCGCACAGACCGCGCCGTACTTTCCCGCTCTGAGCAAGATGCTCTTATTTTCCAGGGCACCATTGCGCATGTGGCGCTCGTGGATGGCAACGCCCCGTATGTTGTCCCCATGAATTTCGGATATGACGGAAAGGTCATTTATCTGCACTCAGCGGCTGCCGGGAAAAAATTGGATTGCATCGCAGCGAACCCCCATGTGGCGCTCAACATTGTCCTTAGCCCTGAGTTTATGCCCAAAACCGGTGCAACCAAGGGCTGTGACCTGACTATGCACTACGATAGTGTTGTAATAAATGGAATAGCCTGCCTTATTACCGAGGCAGAGGAGCGACTCCATGCCCTGCAAACACTGTTAAAACAGTTTTCCAGTGAGCATTTGCCCGTCCGAGATGCCAAAAACATGGCAATCATTCGCGTGGATATTGACACCATAACCGCTAAAAGTCATCGCTGATCCCATGCTCCCTCCTTCCTGTATTGTATCAGGTTTGTCGGGTGGTTCCGGCAAAACAATGGTTAGCCTTGGCCTTGCCCGTGCCTTTCTCCGGCAGGGGTATTCCGTCAAGACCTTTAAGAAGGGGCCAGATTACATTGATGCTGTCTGGCTAGCTCTTGCAGCTCGTAGCCCACAGGGAAATCTTGATCCTTTTTTTTCCAGCGCTGTACAGGTGCGTCAGTTATTTCACGCAGGCAGTGCGGGATATGACTTTGCTCTCATTGAAGGCAACCGGGGTCTTTTTGACGGTCTTGACATAGCTGGCTCCTGCTCCACCGCAGAGGTTGCCCGTATTTTGCAAATTCCTGTTATTCTTGTGGTGGATTGCACAAAAATGACAAGAACTGTAGCAGCCCTTATTAACGGCTGCGCCAACTTTGAGCCTGGAGTAACCCTTGGCGGGGTCATTCTTAACCGTACCGGGAATAGCCGCCACCAGGCCCTTGTACAACAGGCAGTGGAAGAGCTTACCCCTGTTCCTGTTCTTGGCGTACTACCAAGACGGGAACTTTCTTTTATTTCAGAGCGCCACATGGGGCTCACGGGCACACATGAGCATATGCAGGCAGAGAGTCTGCTGGACTCCCTTGCAGACTTCTTAAGCGAGCATGTCGACCTTGCCAAAGTTCACGCCCTTGCCGCAGCCGCATTCAGCCCTACCGACAATACTGAAACTGCCACAGCAAATCCCATACCTCTTTCCAAGGAATCATTGGCAGCAGGCGCTCCACCAGAAGCCACACCCACAGAGCTTCTGAAAGACGCTGCAATTTCCCCCTTGCCTCAGCATTCAGCGCGCCCGCGCATTGGTTTTGTGCGTGATGCTGCCCTGTGGTTTTATTATCAGGAAAATCTTGACGCCTTACACAAAGCCGGAGCAGAGCTTGTAGAGCTATCGCTTTTATCACGCAAGTCATGGCCGCGCCTTGACGGATTATATCTTGGCGGAGGGGTGCCAGAACTTCATGCCAAGGCACTTTCTGCTAATTTGTATTGCCGTCAGATGGTGCAGGCTCTTGGGCTTGACGGTCTGCCCCTCTATGCGGAATGTGGCGGGCTTATGTATCTGGCAGAGGAATTGCAGTTGGAAGCCGGACGGTTTCCCATGGCCGGGCTGTTACCTATTCAAATTGCCTGGTGCAATCGCCCGCAGGGTTTGGGGTATTCTGCCGGTGAGGTTGTGGCGGAGAACCCTTTTCATCCAGTGGGTAGCCATTTCCGAGGTCATGAATTTCATTTTTCCCATATCATACCCGCGGCGCAGGCATCCACGCATGTATTTCGCCTCTCGCGTGGTAAAGGCATGGGAAGTGTAGGCGGCACAGCCATGGATGGCATAACCTTGAACAATACTTTTGCTTCGTACACCCATATTTATGCTCCCGCTCTCCCCCACTGGGCTCCTCGCTTTGTTGCGCTGTGCCAAGGCAAAGATACCACCAGAGGGCCAGCTTTTCCTTAAATTTGCGTAAGCGGAATATCCGAACGAAAATATTTCATACTAGCGCTACTGCACAGCAATTTTTATTTTACACTTTGTTTTAGGGGGAAACACCTATGAAAGATGATAACGGCCTTTATTACTACCCAGATCCTTCGGATGTACAGACCCGTGTGTATGTGCGGGAAGGAGATGGAGGGCCGGAATTTCGACTGTGGCGGCAGGATAGGCCGGACGTATGGGAAACACATGACTGGCTTCCTTACGCTGTGTTGAGTGCTGCGGCTGCCATGTACAAAGAGCGCGGAACTGGGGTTGACCCTCTGACCTTTTATGATGTTAACGTGGCCCGCGCCCTTATTAAAGAAGAAACACGGCGACGTTGATCATGAATGGCAAAGCAGAGCCAAGGGGAAAAAACGATGTTCTCGTGGGAGCGGCATATATTATTGCGGCAGCGCTTTTGTGGGCAAGCATTGGCCCCATAGCGCACGGACTTTTGAAAAAAGGCATGGATCCTCTGGAAATTGCCTTCTGGCGCGCCTCTTTAGGGAGCGCTCTCTTTTTCACACACAGTCTCTGCACTCACAAATTAGGCCTTGCCTCCCGGCAGGATGGCTTAGTTTTCTTCTGTTTTGGCGCTATTTGCATTGGTGGCTTTTTTTCCGGCTTTCAAATGGCTGTTCTGCACGGGAGTATAGCGCTTGCCGCGGTGCTCTTGTACACAGCCCCTGCTTGGGTGGCTCTTTTTTCCCGCATTATTTTTAATCAGCCCATTACCCGAACAAAGGCAATGGCCCTTCTTTTATGTCTTGTGGGTGTCGCCTTTATCAGTTTTTCTGGAAATGCCAATGGCAGTTCCGTAAGCTTGTACGGCCTTTTTTTTGGTCTTTTGTCCGGCTTTCTGTATGCAACGCATTTCATCCTCAATGCGATTTATCTTAAACGCTACACCGCAACAACCATCTATGCATGGTGCCTGCTGTTTGGCGCTATAACGCTTTTTCCTTTTATTACCTGGGCTGCCAAGGATGTGACAAGCTGGCTGGGAATTGGCGCCATGGGATTTATCTGCACCTACTGCGCTTACTTCACCTATGGAGAAGGACTACGTCGCTTAAATCCCGTGCGAGCGGCCGTTCTGGCAACGTGCGAGCCTGTTTTTGCCGCAATCATAGCCTGGCTGTGGTGGGGAGAGATCTTTTCAGCCCTGGGAATGATGGGGGCGGCATGTGTCATTGGGGCTGTTGTGCTGGAGAATTTTATATCAAAAGAATGCAGGAGCTCTTGAATTCATATACAGTATCAGCTATCATTAAGCCATTATGTTGGAACTCATAAAAACATATTTTAGTGAGCAGCTTTTTCGGCATAGGGGCAGCTTCTATCGGATCATGTTTTTTTGAGCAATTCAGATGTGAAATAGTTGAATTTTTCTAGAGGTAAAGAACGGATTGTTGTTTTGTTCATTTATAACCCCATAGGACAGCTTATGAATGCATTAACCTTAGTATTCGGCTCGCTCTGCATTTTTGCTATAGCCTACCGGATGTACGGGCTGTTTTTGGCAAACAAAGTGCTGGAGCTCAAAGCTGATCGAATCACCCCGGCTGTAAGCTATGCAGACGGCCATGATTACGTGAAAACAAACAAGTTTGTGCTTTTTGGCCACCATTTTGCTGCCATTGCCGCCGCCGGCCCTCTCATCGGGCCTGTTCTCGCTGCCCAGTTCGGCTACATGCCAGGGGCGCTCTGGATTCTGGTAGGCTGTGTTATGGCTGGTGCTGTCCACGACATGGTGGTACTTTTTGCCTCCATACGCCACCAAGGTAAGAGCCTTGCCTACATCGCCTCCAAGGAAATCAGCAAGCCCATTGGCATTGTCGCTTCCTGGGCTGTATTGTTCATTCTCATTCTTACCCTGGCCGGTCTTTCCATTGCTGTGGTTAACGCCATGCACGACAGCCCGTGGGCAACCTTTACGGTTATTGCTACTCTGCCTATTGCTGTTATTATGGGCCTTTACATGCAGTATGTACGGCATGATGACGTGGCAGGCGCAAGCATTATCGGCGTCGGCCTGTTGTTTCTGACCATTCTTGCCGGCCCCTATGTGGCAGAACATCCAGCCCTGGCGGAACTATTCACATTTAGCCGCAGTAACATCTCTATTGGTATTCCTCTATACGGATTTCTTGCTTCCGTACTTCCTGTTTGGCTTTTGCTGTGTCCACGGGATTACCTTTCCACCTATCTGAAAATCGGCACCATCGTCATGCTGGCAGGCGGCATCTTCTTTGTGCGCCCTGAGCTGCTCATGGCGGCATTTACCAAATTCACCGGTGGCGGCGGCCCCATCATCGCTGGCCCGGTTTTCCCCTTCCTGTTTATCACCATCGCTTGCGGAGCCGTTTCCGGTTTTCACGCTATCATTGGCACAGGTACCACTCCCAAAATGATAGGCAACGAGCGCGATGCTCTTTTTGTTGGCTACGGTGCCATGTTAACCGAAGGATTTGTGGCTATTATGGCTCTTATTGCAGCCTGTACTCTGGTACCTGCTGACTATTTCGCCATTAACACCACCCCTGAAGTTCTGGCAAAGCTGGGCATGCAAATGCAAGATCTGCCCGCACTTGCCGCCGGCGTAAAAGAAAATCTTGTAAACCGTCCCGGCGGCGCTGTAACACTCGCTGTGGGCATGGCACATATTTTCTCCCGCGTACCCTATATGGATCATCTCATGGGTTACTGGTACCACTTCGTTGTCATGTTTGAAGCTGTGTTCATCCTCACGGCTGTCGATGCAGGCACTCGCGTTGGCCGTTTCTTCCTGCAAGAAATGGTTGGTACAATCATTCCCAAGTTCAATGATAAGAACTGGGTTCCCGGCATCGTCATCACTAGTATTATGTTCACCGGCAGTTGGGGATACCTTGTCTGCACCGGGGATATTCAAAGCATCTGGCCCCTGTTCGGTATGAGTAACCAGTTACTTGCCGCCTGTGCGCTTATTATCGGTACCACTATGATCATTCGCATGAACAAGGCAAAGTACGCATGGTGCACAGCCGTTCCCGGGCTCTTTCTTGCTGCCATGACCATGTGGGCCGGATATCTGCAAATTACCGGCATCTACCTGCCAAAGGGAGACTACCTGAAGGCTACGCTTGGCATAGTCATCATGGGGCTCATGATCATTGTTTTCATTGGCGCCTTCAAACGCTGGGCAGAACTGCTCAACATTAAAACCACGACTAAAGATCCGCATGGTGACGTGGTGTTGGTTGTTGTTGAAGAATAACAGCTTATACCCTGAATAAGACAAAGAAAGGGAACCTCTTGGGGTTCCCTTTCTTTGTGTGCCGGATGTGTTATTAAGAACTTATCCATAAATAGAGGCCATTGCACAATGGCCTCTGGCGATTGCGTAGCAAGCGCCCGCAAGCGGACAGCGCAGCGTGCCTTTCTTTTAAAGCCCGTTTGGGCTTTAAAAGCATGTTAAAAGGGCATATCTTCTGTTACTTTCCGCTTTCTGGTAAAATTTGGACGCAATTATCCCATCGTGAAGACAAAAACACTGCTTTTTTGAGATTAAAATCTATAGCACAGATTAAAAATTCAAGCTCAACTTTGGCAATTCCAATATAGCTTGCGCGAGACATGGCATAT
>JAVBJS010000110.1:0-6451 GCA_031546885.1 Desulfovibrio sp. | reverse complement strand
GGCCCATTGTGCCGCAGGTACTGTTGCACCTCTTCCGGCTTGGACTGAAACCCGCGCAACAGCAAAGCCAGCCCGGCGTATTTCTTGAGCCAGCCGCCAACATAGACGCCCTTGCCCTCAAAGTAGCCCATAGTGTGGATTTCTTTCTCTTCCGCCCACCGCGCCGAGCCGTGCAAATTGGCGTTGGAGCGCAGCTTTTTTGCAAAGCAGAGCCACACGCCCAGGATGGTGAATTGCGGCAGCAGAAACAGCGCCTGACTTTGCGCCAAGGCCTGTTCAATGAAAGTATCGGTATCGCTGGCCCCGAACCTGGTTTGCCAGATAAAGGCCGACCAGAGGGCATACCAAAGGCCAGGGTCCTCCTGCTATGCAACCATACCTCATTCCATATTGAATATCGACCCCATCTAGTGTCTTGACATTCTTTGCCTCCCGGCCTATTTCATGTGATATCTTTATAATTTCTTACCGTATTGGGTTTTTGCATGAGGACTCCTTTCATCATGCTTCTGACTCGAGTGCGCGTGGGCACCCCTCGGTGAGGGGTATGCAATGAACCCCAGGTTGGCGGTTCGTATGTCCACAGCGCGCAGAGAGCTCCCTTCTCCCGGTTGGCCCGCACGGCCTGACACCGGGATCTTTGTTGTTGCCGTAAGCGCAAATCAGCCTGCCCTTTCTTGTTTCTGTTTATTCCGCACGAGCGGATCTTTTGGCAATACCTGCCGTACTGGTTGCGTGGGGTGCTGCTGTAATTATTTCTTAGAATTTGCACTGCCAGATGACTACCAAGAGCAGCTTACTTACTCTCCCAGAGTGTAGGTAATGCTGCTTTTCTGTATTAACCTTTTATCCCGTTTGTAAGGAGAGCATGTTATGAATTATGAATTTGAGAGTGGAGCTACACATTGCGTAGCAAGCCGGATTCTCCGTTTTTGGGGAAAAGTTCTTCCCGTTTCCCGGCAGATACAGACGCTGGCCATAGCCGCCATGTTTAGCCTTTTTGTAAGCCCCGTCTTTTCTGCAAGTCTTGCTGATTTTGCAGGAAAAGAAGGGAGTATCAACATTGCCGGGGGCACTGCTCATATCCCAGTAATGAAAGAGGTTGCCAAGCACATTATGACTGCCAACCCCAAGGTAACTGTTACCGTGGCTGGGGGAGGCTCTGGCGTGGGTGTAAAGCAATTGGGTGAGGGTCTTGTGGATATTGGCAATACAGGCCGCCCCATTACAGAAAAAGAGATGAGCGAGTATAATATTACTTCCTTTGCCTTTGCCATTGATGGTGTCGCCATTGCCGTTCATGCTGAGAATTCTGTTTCCGGCCTGACGACAGAGCAGATCAAGGACATTTATGCTGGAAAGATAACCAACTGGAAAGAGGTAGGCGGGCATGACGCTCCTATTTCCCTTTACACGCGGGAAGACGGGAGTGGTACGCGGGAAGTGTTTGTGGAAAAAGGTATTGCCAAGGGTGATATTTTGCAAACGGCTGCCATAGTAAGCTCGAACGGCGCCATGAAAACGGCTGTGAGCAAAGATAAAAACGCCATTGGCTACGTGGGCATCGGAAATGTGGATCAGAGCATAAAGGCCGTGCAGGTGAACGGCATTGCTGCAACGCAGGAAAACGCCGCTAGCGGTAAATATCCCGTTACCCGTAAGCTTTATATGAATATTACCAATAAGGCTTCCGCCCTGACGAAAGCATTCATTCAGTACGTGCTGCATAGCCAAGAGGGCAAAGCAGCTATCGTTGCGGCTGGGTATATTCCTCTTGAGGCTGTGGCTCAGTAGATTAGAACAGTTGGCATGAAGCTATAATCAAAGGGTGTGTGTCGGGAGAAAGGATTTTCCCTGACACATACCCACGGCAGGAGTTTTTATTATTTATCCGAAAGCGTCACATTTTTTTAGGCAAGTTCTGTATCGAATGATGCAGGGTGGTACTCTCATTTCAGTACTTTGTCTTGGCTGTGTTGCCCTTGTGCTTGTTGGCGGCCTTGTCTTTGCTGCCTGGAGGGTAGGGTTGCATGATTTTTTACGGGCATTTTCCCTGGAGTGGAATCCGCAGCGTGACAGTTATGGCGTACTGCCCATGCTGGTGGGTAGTCTGCTTCTGGCCAGTCTTGCCACGATTATGGCACTTCCGTTGTGTCTTGGGCTGATGGGTTTTTTGTGGAGTGAAGAAAGGTCGCTCCTCGGAAAGGTTGTACGTAACCTGCTTCGCTTTATGGTGAGTATTCCCACTGTGGTATATGGTTTTTGCGCGGTCATTTTATTGGTTCCGCTTATGAGGGATGCCTTTACCGGCACAGGCATGCACCTTACCACAACGGCGCTGGTTCTTTCACTTTTGATTTTGCCTACCATGAGTACTGTGGTGGATAATGCTCTTGCCTTGCAGTTGGGAAATCCGCAGGGACTTACCCTTGCGGGGTGTGCATTGGGCTTGAGCCGATTGCAGATTTTCTGGCTCATTGCTTTGCCTGCTCAAAAACGCTGGGTTGGCACAGGTGTGCTGCTGGCCTTTGGCAGGGCGCTGGGCGATACCATGCTTCCGCTCATGCTTTCAGGCAATGCTCCAATACTGCCCTCTGGGCTTTTTTCCAGTATTCGCACGCTGGCAACACACATAAATCTGCTTACCGCCACAGAGATACGTCCGCAAATTGAGCTTACCTTGTATTTGGCAGGTTTTCTTCTGTTGCTGACCAGCGTTGGGGTCAGCCTTTGCGCCAGGCTAATGCAACGGGAATGCCCTATAAAATCAGTACCTGATTCACGCCGCAGTCGGTGGATCACATGCTTGACGGGCTGCTTTTCCCTTTCGCAAAACCCGCAGCAAAGGCGTATGAGAAACGCTTTTTTACGTCTTGGGGGCAGGTTTGCGGCTATTGTATTTACCTTTGTTGTCGGTGGAAACATAGTTTTTTTGTTGGTAAAGGCTTTGCCGCAGCTTTCACTGGAGCTTGTTTTTGGCACTACCCCACCCTTGGCTGCCTTATTTACCAGTGCGCCTGTATGGGACGGCCTCTGGCCCGCCATAGCGGGAACAGGCGCTTTACTTTTGGTATCCATGAGCATTGCCTTACCCCTTGGTATTGCCACAGGTGTATACCTTGCGGAATATGCTGGCCCCTCCGTGCGCCGAAGTGTTGTTATGCTGCTTGAGGTTTTTGTGGGGATTCCTTCTATTATTATGGGGCTGTTCGGGTTTCTGTTTATACTTGCCTTGCGGCGTAGTTTTGCCCCCAGTGCGGGTACCTGCCTTGTCTTGGCGGCCTTTTGCCTTGCTCTGCTCGTGTTGCCGGTTTTTATTCTTACCCTGCATGCGGCCTTACGCAGCATTCCTCATGCCTTGAGGGTAACGGCGGCAGTTATGGGACTTTCACGCAATGTCGCCGTATGGCGCATTTTTGTGCCCAAGGCGGGTAAGGGTATAATGAGCGCCTTTTTTCTTGCGGCTGGGCGCTGTGCCGAAGATACCGCAGTTATTCTGATGACAGGGGTTATTGCCAATGCGAGCCGCACCCCTTCGCTTACCGGAAAATTTGAAGCTTTACCTTTTTATATTTATTATACAACAGCGAATTATCAGAACGAAATTGAATTTATGCGCGTGTTTGCCGCAGCCTTTTTTCTTCTTGCTCTGGCCTGCATGCTGTTTGCTTCAGGACATTTTTTTCATCAATTGGCCTTTAATGAATGGAGTAAACAGAGGTGAGCATTGCTTCCTGTATACAAATTAATGGGCTGAGGGTTTTTCACAGACCCTTGGGAGCCGCTGCGATAGAGCTATTGAATGTGGGAAGCCTTACTATACCCCGGCAAATGGTGACGGCTTTTTTAGGGCCTTCAGGTTCAGGGAAGAGCACACTTCTTCGAGCTGTCAACCGACTGAATGAGTGCTGGCCCGATCTGTATACCGAGGGGCAGGTGCGTGTTTTTCTGGAAGGCCGAGAGTGGAATGTCTACCCGGAGAAATCGGTTGTTCCCGTTTATTCTATAGATAAACTCCGCCGAAAAGCCGGTATGGTATTTCAGCATCCGCATCTTCTTCCTCTCAGCATAGGCCGGAATATTATCCTGCCTTTGGTGGAAGGGGCAGGGCTTACCCTGGCAGAAGCCACTCCCCGCATGGAAGAAGCTCTCATTCAGGCGGGCCTGTGGGATGAGGTAAAAGACCGTCTGGACAGCGGAGCTGAGCGCCTTTCTGGCGGGCAGATGCAACGCCTGTGCATGGCGCGGGCCTTGGCCCTTAAGCCGGAAATACTTTTGTTGGATGAGCCCACGGCCTCCCTTGATGCCAAAGCCGCCGAGCAGGTGGAAGAAACCATCAAGGAGCTTGCGGGCCGCTTGACTATTCTGTTGGTTACTCATAGTCGTGCGCAAGCGGACAGACTTGCTGCGCATCATATTCATGTGCGCAACGGAGCAATTAAGAACTTATCCATAAATAAGGATGTTCGCGGTCAATAGCTGCGTCAAATGTTTTTTTTGCTCTTGCCACACGCCCTCCTTATTTATGGATAAGTTCTAAAACGGAATAGTTTTCTCATGTTGAGTTCGCTGTACAATGTAATGAACGTATATTCTTTGTTGACAGATATTTTACGCTTCGTTACTGTATTTTCATGAACGCAAACATAAGCAATATCCAGTGGTGGAGCCCCATGCAATAGGGGCCGCCAATGTGTGCGTTTAGCAATGGCTAAACATAAAAAATAACGCACGGTACGCGGCAGTGAAAACTGACCGCGTTTTTTGTTTTCACTGCCCTTGCCGCATGAAAACAAGGAGTGCATTATGAAATCTTCCCTCACTGCTACCACAGAGCCCTTCACTGCGAGCAACTATTCTTCTGGTGTCAAGGCAGACACTGCTGACAGCACAAACACTTCCACCGTCACGGTGCCCCCTTCTCTTGGCGACATTTCGGGTACGCGATGCAACTCCGGGACATTGCAGGCCTTGGTGGGTGCGGATCCTGACATGCAAGGTTTTTTTGGATCGCACGGGGGCAGATTTGTGCCGCCTGCCCTTGAGCCTGTGCTTGAGGAACTCACAAAGGCCTATATGCAGTATCGGCATGATCCTGCTTTTCTTGCAGAATTTCATGAGTATCTTCAGAATTATGCCGGTCGTACCACGCCGCTTTTTCGCTGTGATAATTTGAAAAAACAGCTCGGGGGCGCTACCATTTATCTCAAGCGCGAAGATCTGAATCATTTGGGTGCGCATAAAATTAACAACACCCTTGGGCAAATACTGCTTGCCCGGCGCATGAAAAAAACGCGCATTATTGCAGAAACAGGAGCAGGGCAGCATGGTGTGGCAACAGCCGCTGCCGCAGCCCTGATGGGTATGCAGTGCACCATTTATATGGGGGAAGAGGATACAAAACGGCAGCAGCCGAATGTGTTTCGCATGCAGATGATGGGTGCGCAGGTTGTGGCGGTTCGTGATGGTCAGCGCACGTTAAAAGAAGCGGTGGATGCCGCCCTTGTTGCCTTTGTGAACGATCCCGATAGCTTTTATCTTTTGGGCTCGGCAGTTGGGCCTCATCCGTATCCCTTGATGGTGCGAGATTTTCAGTCCGTTATCGGAAAAGAGGCTCGTGCTCAAAGTTTGGCAACTATGGGGCGGCTACCGGATGCGTGTGTGGCCTGTGTTGGGGGCGGTTCCAACTCCATCGGTCTGTTCCATCCATTTTTGGGGGATTCTGCTGTTCAACTTATCGGCGTTGAACCCGGCGGGCGTGGCGGATCGGCACTGGGGGAACATGCAGCTACTCTTTCTTATGGAAAACCGGGAGTATTGCATGGATTTTCATCATATTTACTGCAAACCGAGGCCGGAGAACCTGCTCCGGTGTATTCCATCTCTGCCGGACTTGATTATCCGGGGGTGGGGCCGGAGCATGCGCTGCTCAAGGATGCCGGGCGTGTCGCCTATGTTGCAGTGACAGATGCAGAAGCAACGGAAGCCTTTTTCGGCCTCAGTCGTTCTGAAGGCATTATTCCGGCTTTGGAGTCTTCTCATGCCCTTGCCCATGCCATGAAAATGGCTCCTGCCATGCGGGATGATCAATTCATCGTTGTGTGCCTGTCAGGCCGGGGAGATAAGGATATTCCGCAAATGCAGGGCTAGGCCGCATAGCGCATGAAGTGCTGGTGGCGGGAAGTCCAAGGAATTGAAGGTCTTGGGCTTCCCGCACAGAGTATGTGACCGGCCCCTAAAAACTGATCCACCTTAAAAGTAGTGTATGGTGCGATCACGGAGGGGTTCCCATGGGACGCAGAGCGCTGCGTGCCACAGGAGGTATCAATATCTAGTCGACCCTTAAAAATACATTAACATCATGAAATATATTGATATTTAAGCTAAAATAGTGCACTGTTTTGAACAGGCAATGCAGTGATATATGCAAAAAACCGGTTGAATCGGAGCA
>JAVBJS010000091.1:0-4888 GCA_031546885.1 Desulfovibrio sp. | reverse complement strand
CCAGCGCTACGCATTGATGCCCAAATTCTCGCACAGGACGTGCGAGAATTACCGGATCATGGCCAAAACCCGGCGGTTGCCTCCCCCACGAATCTGACGGCGGCGGAACTCGCACAGGTCGTGCGAGAATTACCGTGGGGACACAACGTGGATCTTGTTCAGAAAGTGAAGACCCCGGAAAAGCGCCTGTGGTATGCTCAATTGGCCCGCAAGCATGGCTGGGCGCGTTCCATACTGACCATGCAGATCGAAACGGATCTGTACGGACGCCAGGGGAAAGTAGTTTCAAATTTCAAGGCCACCTTGCCAGCAAAAGAATCGGATCTCGCCACACAGACGATGAAAGACCCCTATAATTTTGATTTTTTGGGGCTTGCACAAGATGCTCATGAAAGAGATGTGGAAAATGCCTTGATCGCTCACATCAAGCGTTTTTTGCTGGAGCTTGGGGAAGGCTTCGCCTTTGTCGGGCAGCAGTATAAGGTAACGATTGGCGAGTCGGATTTTTATATTGACCTGCTATTTTACCATATCAACCTGAGATGCTATGTGGCAGTGGAATTGAAAGCTGTTTCATTTCAGGCTGAATTTGCTGGTAAACTCAACTTTTATTTATCCGTTATTGACGATACACTTCGCCGTGAAGGCGATAATCCCACCATTGGTCTGCTTTTGTGCAAGGACAAGGATCGCTTGGTAGCGGAATACGCACTTAAGGATATTAACAAGCCCATTGCCGTTGCCGATTATTTGCTGACCAAAGCCATCCCGGAAGATTTGAAGGGGTCGTTGCCAACGATTGAGGAAATTGAAGACGAGTTTGCACAGCAAAAATGAAGGCAGGAAGAAAAAAGTTTGGGCCAATTTTGGGCCACTGCATCTGAAAAACAGTGATTTTCCGTGAATGCCCAATCGTATTTATTCCTTTGATATTATTTGATAATTAATGATAAGCAGTGGAGATAATTGAGCAGATTTTAGGACTTAAAATCCCTCGGTTGGAGACGACTGTGCCGGTTCAAGTCCGGCCCTGGGCACCATTGAAATCATTAAGAAAAAGCGACCTGAGCCAAGTAAGGCGCGGGTCGCTTTTTTGGTTTAATTGGGTGCGGGTCTAACTGGGGTCTAACCTTTGGATTTCTTAAGACATATAGGATATTAGAAGAGGGTTAAATTATATCAAGGAAAGAGGTAGTCCCAGATGATAAAAAATCTGTCGTTGAAGCGTTATAGAAAGCTAAAAGACATCGACCTATCGTTTGTTCCGGGTATAAATATTCTTTCAGGAACGAATGGGAGCTTGGGGGAGGGAACCCCAAGATGAGTTCGCTGCACTATGCAATGAACTTAACTACAGTAAAAAAACGGAAGTATGAAAAATCATCTTGCCTTATTTTTCGGAGTTTGCTAAAGATCGTCGCTTGTGCGGAGAGGTGTCCGAGCGGCCGAAGGAGCACGATTGGAAATCGTGTGTACCTTGACGGGTACCGAGAGTTCAAATCTCTCCCTCTCCGCCAGAATTTAGTCTGGTGTACTCCAGAAAAGACTGGAAGTTCTTGAAAATCTAGAACTTCCAGTCTTTTCGTTTGTCCAGGGAAGATGGGCAGAAAGTCATGAAAACCACTTCTTGTCTGGGTACGTTATCAAGCCTAAGGGTAATTGCTGTCTATGCTGGTATAAACGCGCAGCTCGCCTGTATCTTCTACTAGGCGGAGGGTAGGGTTTGCGTCCAGATTTTTTATATACATTTCATTAGAGAAGCCGGTGTCTTCTGTAGATACATTATATGCTACAAAGACAGCACTTTGCTGAAAGGGTTGCTGAGTACGCGGAAAGCGCAGCGCCTCTATATTTTTTCGGAAGGCGAAACGGGCGCTTAGCTTGTTGGCGGGATATACGGTGAGGTGGGCGGGTACATTAAGGTATTTCTTTATGTCATCGTTAAGTTGTGCCAGTTCCGGGGTAAATTTCATTCGAGTGATAGCTTGAAGTGGAAGCGTGTGGCGTGCATATTTTATAGAAATAGCAAGGAGCACTATTGCTACAGAAACGGCAGCATAGCGCGGTATGCGGGCAAACCAGGGCTGCCCTGTAATATAGAGCAACCCATGGCCTGATGCAGCAATAAGAAGCATAGATATCAAATCTTGATAGTGCATTCCAAATCTGAACATGCCGGTGCGGTTGGAAATAAGGGCAAGAGCAATAAGAGGCAGAGTACTTATAGTTGCTTTAAGCGCTTGTTTTCCGGCAAAGGGCATAAAAAACATATAAGTAAAAAGATTAAGGAGATAGATAAGTTTTTCGTCTACAAAGCTTAACGGGCTGATGAGTGTATTGTAAATGTAGCCGTTTGCCTGCGTTTGGAAGGATGGAATGATAATTTTAACAACAGTAAAAAAATATGCGGTACTCAGCCCGCACAGGCACACACCAAAGCGGGGGTGTTTTGTAACGAGAAAAGCATACATACCAATGCCGCAAGCGGCAATGGCAGAGCGCTCCTGGCCCATACAGAGAAGAAAGCACCATATCACAGCCCATCGTAATGAATTTCTGTGGAGCGCGATAAGGGCGCACAATATAAAAGGGGTGCTGAGTGTGGTCATGTGCGTTTGAAAACGCCAAGCGCTGTTATACCCTTTATAGACAAAAAGGGTAAGCATAAGAAACAGGGCCGTCGTCAGGTAATCACTGCGTTTGCCATCCCGCCAGATTTCGCGTACCAAAAGCGGCACGAGAAAATATGAAAGACTGATGAGGGCAGCGTGTACAACGCCAAGTGCATACGGTGAAGGAAAGACCTTTATGAGCTGGCCCAGTATGGGAATATAAAAAGAAATATGATCAGTAAGGAAATTCGCCCTGTCTACCCCTTGGTCGAGATAAAGAGAGGCATACCACCCATTACCTTGGGCAAAATTCCAGATGATATTGTTAAAAAGCGCGAAGTCAAAATCGTTGGATTTAAATTCATATATCTGGTAAAGTGTAGCGCAAAAAATAATAGCCAGAAAAATACTGGGAATGACAATGTGTATGCAGGCGCGCTGCCAAGGTGTGCCGGGCAGAGCATTGAAAGGGCGGGTGTCTTGCATGGTTCCGAGAGAAGATGTAGGATGCATGGGTGGTATAGTTCCTCTAGGGGTGTTGTGCAGCCGTCTCTGTAGCGTGTGGGCTGTTTTCGTGGCACGCAATTCCCTCTACTCCCAAAACCCAAAAGCTTCAAGGAAATATGCCGGGGCTTAAAATTTCCAAGAGCGCATGGGTGCAATCATTTAAGGCTACTGCCCATTCCCGCACTTCTAATTCTGAAAAAGTAAGAACGGCACTTTTTCACCAGTAGGTATTTTTATGCGAACGCATGCGATTATTATTCCCACATTGAACGAAGCCGGCAACGTGAGCGTTCTTGTAGAGCGTCTTGAAAAGGTGCTGGCTGGTGTAAATTGGGAGGCGATTTTTGTTGACGATGGCTCACATGACGGGACTGTCAAGGAATTACTTGCATTGGCAGCGGATAACCCCAGAGTACGGTTTATACGGCGTCTAGGCCGTAAGGGGTTGGCCTCCGCTTGTGTGGAAGGTATGATGTCTACCGCCGCCACCTACATGGCTGTGATGGATGCTGATTTGCAACACGACGAGAGTAAGTTGCCTGAGATGTTTCATGCGCTCTCCTCTGGTGAAGCCACTCTTGCTGTGGGCAGTCGCTACACGGGAGAAGGTAGTACAGGCACTTGGGGAAAAACTCGTGTGGGCATGAGCAAATTCGCAACCACTGCCGCCCAGCAGTGCCTTACGGTAGAATGCTCCGACCCCATGAGCGGTTTTTTTGCCCTGCACCGCGACATCATTGACCGCGTTGCGGAAAAACTTCAGTCACGCGGGTTTAAAATCCTCTTTGACATTCTGACTTTTCCAGAACTCAACCTGCGGATTAAAGAAGTGCCGTATACATTCCGTGAGCGCACAGTCGGGGTAACCAAGCTGTCGTACTCTGTTATTGTTGACTTTGCCTGGCTGCTTCTAACCAAGTGCCTCTCCCGACTCGCGTATGCGCAGTTTGCCATATTTTGTATTGTTGGCCTGCTGGGGGTGGGGGTGCATCTGAGTGTGCTTTTCATCTTGCACAAGGCGCTGGGTTTTTCCTTTCTTTTCGGTCAGAGCGCAGCGACACTCTGTGCCATGACTTTTAATTATTTTTTGAATAATATCGTTACCTTTGGTGAGCAAAGGCTTAAAGGCAGGGAATGGCTTTTCGGGTATGCCAAATTCGTAGGGGCTTGCGCGGTGGGAGCTTTTGCCAATATAGCCAGCGCGGATTATCTGCAAAAACACAGCGTTACCATATGGCTTGCCGCCTGTGCCGGCGTTGTCATTGGAGCTTTTCTCAATTACTTTTTTGCAAAGTTCTTTATCTGGAACCAGGCACCAGCGGATTAAGAACTTATCCATAAATAAGGCGAGCGTGTGGCAAGAGCAAGGAAAATGGTTTTTTTGCGGAGGGAGTAGACTCTTATGTCCTCGACCCAGAGCAAAAAAGGCATTTGACACAGCTATTGACCGCGAACATCCTTGTTTATGGATAAGTTCTAAGAAGTGGATCTCAAAATTCGAACAGGTGCGATAGATAACGTACAGAAAGTTTCGCACATTCAGAAATTGAAGTAGCCCGCCAAGTTGGTTAGATTTTGGTTAACGCCAATCAACCATCTAATCTGACAAGGGAGGGCTACAAGATGAATGCTACCAAGGAGCAAGGTAAAAAGAAAGTCTCGGTTATTGCCGTTGATGATCAAGAACTTCGGGCGCACGTATCCGAGGTTGTCCGCCAGAGCGTCGAAGAAACGCTCAACGGGCTTTTGGAGGCCGAAGCCGAGGCTTT
>JAVBJS010000061.1:0-3830 GCA_031546885.1 Desulfovibrio sp. | reverse complement strand
TTCGTAGCGGATTTTGAAAGCTTGTTGGAAAATTATGTCTTATTTTTCAGCAAGATAAAACAATACATTTTCTTATCCAGTGAAGATAAAGAGAAAGGCACGCTGCGCTGTTCGCTTGCAAGCACCTGCTACGCAGTTGCCAGAGGCCATTGTGCAATGGCCTCAAATTGAGTCTAGTCTTCCCTTAAAAAATCTTCCGAGGGCTCTTAAGAGCTCAATGCCAAGAGAAGACATAATTTTTATCGAATGATTTCAAAGCAGAAGCTGCTTTGAAATAAAGGCACGCCGCGCTGCTCGCTTGGGGGCGTCTGCTGGCGCATCCGCAGAGGCCATTGTGCATGGCCTCCCCTTGCATGTTCTTGTCGCTTATGACATAATAAGCCCGATAGAGGTATTTACTATCTCACTCCAGCACAAGGGTTTTTCATGGCACATTTCCTTACGTTGGCGTCTGTCGATGCTATCTTGTCGCTGATTGGTCAATTTTCCCCTGTTGCAGAGGAATCCATTGCCCTTGAGGACGCATTGCAGCGCACACTCGCGCAACCGCTATTCGCTCCCACTGACTTGCCCGGTTTTGCCCGCTCGACGGTAGATGGCTTTGCTGTTCGTGCTTGTGACACCTTTGGCGCTACTGAAGGCAACCCGGCTCTTTTAGAGTGCGTGGGGGAGTGCCCCATGGGCGCGGTTCCAACCCTGCACCTGAGGACGGGGGAAACCGCTCGCATCTGGACAGGCGGTATGCTTCCGCAAGGCGCTGATGCCATTGTTATGCTTGAATATTCACGCATAGCCGGCGAAACAGCCATAGAGCTTACCCGGCCGGTGGGCCCCTTTGAACATGTCATCCAAAAAGATGAAGATGCCGCCAAAGGGCAGGAACTTCTGGCTGCGGGCACAGTGTTGCGCCCGCAGGAAATGGGTCTTCTGGCCGCTCTTGGGCAGACGCAGATTTCCGTGCGGCGCAAACCTCGTATCGGCATTATCTCCTCCGGGGATGAAGTTATAGCGGCCTGCCAACAGCCTGCTCCCGGCCAAGTGCGTGATATCAATTCATATACGCTTCTCGCTCTGTCCACAGCCGCTGGAGCGCACGCCCGTTTGTTCGGCCTTGCTGGTGACGATCCCCAAGAACTTCGTACCCTTACCGAACGTGCCTTTGCCTGGGCTGATGTTGTCTTGCTTTCGGGTGGTTCTTCCGCTGGGCAGCGCGACTATACCATTGGCGTTCTGGAAGGCATACCGGGAGCTGAAATTCTTGCGCACGGGGTTGCCATTAGTCCCGGCAAGCCTCTTATTTTCGCCAGAGCACACGAAAAAAGCCTATGGGGATTACCCGGACATGCCGCCAGTGCTCTGGTTTGCGCGGAAGTATTTATTCGTCCCCTCATTCAGCAGTTGCTTGGGCAAAAAACACTACCTGCCTGGCGCGGGCATGTTACAGCCCGCTTAACTCGTTCCGTAGCTTCAGCTCAAGGCAGACGTGATTATATTCGAGTGGCCCTTTCTCCTTCCGGCAATTGTGACGGCACGCTGCAAGCTCGGCCCATTATGGGGAAATCCGGGCTTATCTCCACCCTTGTGGAGGCCGATGCCCTGATTATTTGTCCAGAGTCGCATGAAGGCCTCAACGCAGGCGAGATGGTAGCTGTACATTTTTTATTGTGAGGATTTTATGGAACGTAACGTCTATCTTAAACTTACCAGCCTTGAAGATGCTCAGAAGCTTTGGCTTTCTCGCCTTGGCGGAGCCACTCTCAGTGTGGAAAACGTGCCACTGAGTCAGGCCCGTGGGCGGGTGCTTGCTGCGCCTGCTGTGGCGCGACTTTCATCCCCTGCCTTTCATGGCGCGGCTATGGATGGCATTGCGGTTTTGGCTGCCGACACCTTTGGGGCCAGTGAGCATCGCCCTAAGGTTTTTGAAGTTGGCAAAAATGCGTACTGGATAAATACAGGCCACCCTCTGCCCTCAGGTACCAATGCAGTTATTATGGCAGAAAATGTCGTAGGCCATTCCGAGTCCAGCGTCAGCATCGAAAAAGCTGCCTTTCCCTGGCAGCATGTGCGCAAGCTTGGGGAAGATATGGTCAGCACAGAGATCTTGCTTGCTCCCGGCACCGTCATAGGAGCTTATGAACTTGGAGCTCTGGCAGCGGCAGGCATTATTCACCCCCAGGTTTTTGCAAAGCCCCGCGTCACCATCATTCCCACAGGTTCCGAGCTGATTCCTCTTGAGGCTGCCACGCCGGAGTTGTTGGCAAGCGGAATGCGACTTCCTGAATTTAATTCCTTGATTCTGAGCGCGTTGGTGGAGGACATAGGAGGTGCCGTCACGGTTTCGCCCATCATACCCGACCAGCCGGAGCGCATTACGGAAGCTCTGTACGCCGCTGCAAACAGCTCTTGCGATCTCATTGTAATCAACGCGGGTTCCTCAGCGGGCAGCAAGGACTACACCGCTTCCATCATTAAGGAGATTGGTGAGCTTTGGGTACATGGCGTCACCATTATGCCCGGTAAGCCGACAATTCTTGGAACCATTCAGAATAAACCCGTTATCGGTGTGCCCGGCTATCCTGTTTCTGCTATTATTGCCTTTGAATCCTTTGGGCAGCCTCTCCTTGCCGCGTGGCAGGATCGCTCGTTACCCACACGTCCTCAAGCTCTCGCCCTTCCCTTCCAAGCCTTACCCTCTCGTCCCGGTATGGAAGAATATATTCGCGTCAAGTTGGGTAGCATAGACAATACCCTGGTAGCAGTCCCCTTGCCCCGTGGTGCAGGTACTATTACCAGCCTGAGCAGGGCCGACGGCATTATTCGTATTCCCGCCGATGCGGAAGGAATTCCGGCAAACACCCCTGCCCCGGTGACTCTTATTCGCCCGCATGAGCAAATTACTGATAGTCTCCTTATTATTGGAAGTCACGATAACACACTTGATTTGCTGGATAGTTTTTTACGAAAAAAGAACGCTCGCTTTAGCCTTACCTCAGCGCATGTCGGTTCTTTGGGGGGCATTATGGCTCTTCAAGCTGGGCGTTGCCATCTTGCCGGTTCTCATTTTTTGGATTCTGCCACAGGGGATTATAATAAGGCTATTACCGCAGAGCACCTTAAGGGCATTGCCTTCAAGCTGGTGCGGCTAGTGGATCGGGAGCAGGGGTTCATCGTGCCTGCCGGGAACCCGGAAGGGATAACCGGCTTGCGTGATCTTACGCGCCCGGGGGTTTCATTTATCAATAGGCAGCGTGGCAGTGGCACACGTGTTCTGCTGGACTGGGAACTTAAAAAATCCGGCATGACGGCGGGGGATATACTGGGCTATGAGAATGAGGAGTATACCCACATGAATGTGGCCGCAGCGGTGCTTTCCGGGCGTGCCTCCACAGGTCTTGGGGTGAAAGCCGCAGCCCTGGCTCTGGGGCTTGATTTTGTTCCTTTGGGGGTTGAAGAATATGATCTCATTATCCCCACCCGGTATTGGGATGACCCGCGCATTATAGCGCTGCTTGAAATTATCCGATCTCAGGCCTTTAAGGAAACAACACAGGCAATGGGCGGGTATGGTGTAGAGAAAACCGGTCAGGTTGTTTGGGAGCATGAGTAGAGTTCGTTGCACATTGCAACGAACTCTGGCGATTGCGCAGCAAGCGCCCGCAAGCGGACAGCGGCGTGCCTTTCTTTCAAAATTCGTAGCGGATTTTGAAAGCTTGTTGGGAAATTATGTCTTATTTTTCAGCAAGATAAAACGATACATTTTCTTATCCAGTGAAGATAAAGAGAAAGGCACGCTGCGCTGTTCGCTTGCGAGCACCTGCTACGCAGTTGCC
>JAVBJS010000146.1:0-7766 GCA_031546885.1 Desulfovibrio sp. | reverse complement strand
AGGGAGTGGACTCTTATGTCCTCGACCCAGAGCAAAAAAGGCATTTGACGCAGCTATTGACCGCGAACATCCTTATTTATGGATAAGTTCTAAGAAAAATTTTCACGGATATGCAGGGGTCATCAGTTTTGCATTTCCTGGTATTCCACAAGTCCGGTGTGCTTTTACCACAGCTTTACGGGGCAATCTTTCTTTGGATGCCCTTTCCCTGCTCGCTCCTTCCGCTGAAACAGGCATTGCCGCGGATGCATCAGGTCATGGCGAGAACAGGGCTGAGGCGTGCCTGACAGTGAGAGAGGCAGTAGTGAGCCAGAGAGTATGCTTGCAGCGGGAACTGGGTTTGAGCGCATGGTCAGAGCTGCGACAGGTGCATAAAGACGTTTGCCTCGCTAATCCTGTTGCCACCGCCCCGAATGCGCCCTCCTCCCTTGAGGGGGATGGGCACTATACAAATGTCGCCGGACATGCTCTTGTGATCAAAACAGCAGACTGCCAACCTATTTTATTGGCGCACGGCAGTGGCAAGTACATAGCAGCCCTGCATGTGGGCTGGCGCGGCAATGCTCTGGACTTTCCAACTGCCGGAGTAGCCGCCTTTTGCCGGGAGTATGACCTTTCCCCAGCGGACGTATATGCGGTGCGCGGGCCGAGTCTTGGCCCCGCTGCGGCGGAGTTTGTCAATTTTGACACGGAGTGGCCTGAGCGCTTTCGCCCATGGTTTTGTGAAACGGCGCGCACTATGGATTTGTGGAGTCTTACCCGTTGTCAGCTCATTGCTGCGGGTTTGCTGCCGGAGCGTATTTTTTCAGTGGATTTGTGTACTCATTCCTTGCCTGGCTTCTTGTTTTCTTATCGGCGTGGACATGCGGAGCGGCACATGAATCTTATTTGGCGTGAGGAATCTCCCGCGTGTTAATTTATAAGGTATGCTGACATGAAAGGCGCCTGTCTTCTTTTACATGGTTTTGCGGGAACCCCCTTTGAGATGGAGCCACTCGCTCCTGCCCTGCAATCTCTTGGCTATACCGTTGAAATACCGCTATTGCCGGGGCATGGCACAACTGTTGCCGATTTTCGAACCACCTTTTTTGCAGACTGGCTGCATTGCGCCGAGAAGCACTTGCTTCATCTGCAACAGACCCACGAAAAGGTAATTATTGCAGGTCTCTCCATGGGGGGTGCGCTTGCTCTTATTCTTGCCGCCCGGCACGCGCCAGCAGGCATTGTTACCTTGGCGGCTCCCCTTTTCACGCACAGAATTATTCCCTGGCAGGTAGCCGACTGGCGACTTCTGATTGTTCCACTGCTCAAATATTTCATACCAGAAGTGCCTTTGCGTCCGTCCTCGCCGCAATCGCGCAGTATTGCTCCCTACCAGGGATATGAAGCGGTAATGTGCCTGCCGCAATTGCATAGTCTTATGCAGGGGTTGGCTCTGGCTCGCAAATCGCTTCCTGCTATCACCTGTCCCACGCTGATCATGCACGATGTTCATGATACCCTCGCTGCGTCAGATTCCGCCTTGATGATTGCCCGTGATATCAGCTCTGCGGATGTTGCTCTTATATATACCTGCATTCAGGAAAAAATTACAACCCGGCACCTGCTTACAACGCATATTGAAACCCGTGCAGAAGTGGCTCAGGCAGTGGCGAAATTTGCCAGCAGGCTGGTAACGCTGGGGGAGTAAATCGGGCAGTGACAGAATTTGCAAAGCAGGCTGGTAACGCTGGGGGAGGGAACCCCTTGAGTTTCCCTCCCCCAGACCCCCTCCCTCCTTATCCGCGATTTGCATGGTGAGTAGGGTAATATGTACTTTTGTTTACAACAACTCAATAAGAGGCCATTGCACAATGGCCTCTGGCAACTGCGCAGCAAGTGCCCGCAAGCGGACAGCGTAGCGTGCCTTTATTTCGAAGCAGCTTCTGCTTTGAAATCATTCGATAAAAAGTACGCTTTCTCTTGACATTTTGTTTTTAAGGGCCAACGAAATAGTGTTCATTGTATTGTGCAACGGTCTCAATAAAGGAGTTCATATGCGTACTGTAATGTGTTTTCTATTGATGGGCCTGCTACTTGCTCTGCCTGGGGTGGGGTTTGCTGCGGAATCCACCAGCATGCTGGAAGCGGTAAAGAAACGGGGAACCCTGCGTGTGGGTTTTTCTACCTTTGTTCCTTGGGCGATGCAGGATGCCGAAGGTAAGTTTTTTGGTTTTGAAATTGATGTTGCCACGCAACTGGCGGCGGATTTGGGTGTAAAGCCGGTCTTTATCCCCACCAAGTGGTCGGGTATTATTCCCGCACTGCTGACGGATCAGTTTGATATTATCATAGCCGGAATGAGCATTACGCAAGAACGCGCTGAAAAGGTAGATTTCACAGTGCCATACGATTATGCGGGCATGGATCTGGTGGCGAATAAAACCAAGGCGGCAGGGTTCAGCGGAGTTGCAGACTTCAACAAGCCGGGAGTAATTCTAAGCATTCGTACTGGCGGAGCAGCCAAAGCGGCGGTTGAGATGTATATGCCTCAAGCGACGTTGCGCTTTTTTGATGAAGAAACTCAGGCAATTCAAGACGTTCGGACTGGCAGAGCTCATGCCTTTGTCTCTAGTGCGCCGTTGCCTGCCTTTCAGGCTGCCAAATACCCGGCGGAACTTTTTCGGCCTCTTAAAGAGCCTTTGACAAAAGAACCCGTGGGCTTTGCCGTGCGAAAAGGGGATGCCGCAAGCCTTGCGGAGTTAAATGCCTGGATTGAAAAAATTCAGAAGAATGGCTGGTTGCAAGAGCGGAAAGCGTATTGGTTTGAAGGTGTCGCCTGGGAAGGGCGCGTTAAATAGTACTGTTACCTTAGAACTTATCTATTGCAAGAGCATTGCCCCTATTTCAGCGGCAATGCTCTTGAGTGAGAACGGCATGGCCTCCAGAGAATTTTTTTTACCATCGCAACATCGGGGTGCCCGCTAT
Source organism: Desulfovibrio sp. (assembly GCA_031546885.1). GTDB lineage: Bacteria > Desulfobacterota > Desulfovibrionia > Desulfovibrionales > Desulfovibrionaceae > Frigididesulfovibrio. The sequence continues at coordinate 4,799 of JAVBJS010000146.1, read as the reverse complement.
ATGCAGCATAGCGTAGACGCGCTTGCGCTGTGTATTATTAGTGGAATTGCCATCAGCTTTTGGTATCAGTCAGAACACTTTTCGGGAAGTGTGTGGGACTGGGACGCATTACTTCGGGCTTTTTTTCACAGGAACGGACAGGGGCAGGTGGTGCCCGGCCCCCTTGGCATCGGTCTTGTTAATACTGTGCGTGTGGTTTTCTGGGCTACCTGCCCGGCGCTCTGTATCGGCTTTTTTATGGGCGTTATTCGGTCTTCACCCGTGCGAGTCTGGCGTATGCTCGGCACGGTATATGTTGCGGTGGTTCGCAATCTCCCTCCCCTTGTTCTTATTTTCATTATCCACTTTTTTCTGGCAAGCACAGTCACTACAAAGATTGACTGGAGCTGGCTCATGCATATGCCGGGCGCTGCATACTTGCTGCCGCAACTGTGGAGCATGCCTGTTTTTGTCTCTGCTGTCCTCACTCTTGCCCTTTACGAGGGTGCATATATAGCGGAAATTGCTCGCGCAGGCATTGCGGCTGTTCCGCGTGGACAGTGGGAGGCCTCTGCTTCTCTTGGCTTCACCCGTCTGGCTACACTCCGTCGTATCATTTTGCCGCAAGGCTTTCGTATTATGCTCCCCTCCCTTGTGGGGCAGCTTGCCTCGCTTGTCAAAGATTCTGCTATTGTTGCTGTTATTTCAGTCCAGGAGCTTACCTTTCAGGCCATGGAATTTATGACCTCCAGCGGGCTGGGGGCTGAAGTGTGGGTGGCTGTTACCGCAGTTTATCTGGCATTGTGCTTATGTCTTACAGGTGCCGGAAAAGTACTGGAAAAGCCACAAAATCTTTTAAGTAAAAAGTAAAAATGTCTTGGATGTGACAAAAATTGTTTTGCAGCTCATGTATAGTGAAAAAAAGGACTAGATAAGTCCGACTATAAAGCTGCGGTATGCTGCCGTTTTTGTTGGCCGCTGTATCGGCATTGCCGTAAAAACTCTCGGACAGTATGTTCGTTGCTATTTTTCTTGAGATATCCGGTTTCTTTTAAGCTTAATTATCTGATGAAATAAGTTAGACTATTTGTTGAAAAGGAGGTTGTGTTTCAAGGGAATCTCATTTTTGAACGTCAAGTCTCGACGGATAGTGGAATTTCGCAACAATAACCTAATGAACGGAGCCATTATGGAGCCACAAAAAACAGAATGCACAGCCGGCCCAAGAGTGTGCAACAATTACTTTGACGGCCTTGAAGTCACAGGCCTTCACAAATTGGTCTTTTTTATCATCATGCTGGCTTATTTTTTTGAGCAGATGGACAACTGGAATTTTGGCTTCATTGCCGCTGAAATTTTTAAAACATGGGGCTATGACAAAACCCAGTCCACTGCTGCTATGGCGCGTATTTTGTTCTGGTATTTTACCGGCATGACGGCAGGCGGCTTGCTGGGTGGCGTTATTTCCGACATCATTGGGCGCCGTAAAACCTTTTTGTGTTCGATACTGCTTTTTTCAACAGGGTCTATGATCAATGCATTTCCTTCCCACAGCGAGCTCTTGTTTATTGTGGCTCGTACCCTGACCGGCTTTGGCGTATTCTGCCTCATGGTTTGCTCGCAGGCGTATATTGCGGAAATGGCTCCTTCAGAATCACGCGGTAAGTGGCAGGCCCTTGTGGCGGCCGTCGGCTTCTGCGCAGTTCCCTTTGTTGCCTTTTTGTGCCGCGTTATCGTTCCTCTGGGGCCCAATGCCTGGCGTTGGATTTTCGTATTCGGCGGCCTTGGCTATCTAGGATTTTTTGTAGCCCTGAAGTGGCTGAGAGAATCTCCTCGCTGGCTTGTGGCGCAAGGACGCCAGGCTGAAGCTGAGGCAATTGTCAAAGAAATTACCAACAGAGATATCGACTTGACTGAAGTAGCCAAATGCTGCCCACCGCGTGAAAGTGCTCTGGAATGCCTGTATGGCATGTTTGAAAAGCAATATATTGGTCGTACTTTGCTGCTGATAGCCTGCTTTGTGTTCACCGTACCGCCCAACTTTGTATACACCTCCTGGACAGCAAAGGTGCTCACCGCTTTGACAGACGCAAGCGGCGCACCCCTATATTCTTCGGAAGTGAAGCTTACCATTATGACCATTATCAGTTGCGGTGTTCCTGCCGGTTGTTACTTCGCTTCGTTCATTGCGGACAAGGGCGGCCGTAAGTGGCCCATGCTGTTCTGCTTCTTAGGCTCTGCGGCAATGACCTACCTGTTCAGTCAGGTGGCAACCCACATGATCGCAGTGGCTGCTGCAGGATTTTTCTGCAGCGTGTTTAACCTTGCCGGCAGCTTCATGCTCTTTTCTTACACTGCGGAATCCTACCCGACCCGTATTCGTAACACCGCCGCCGGGGTGCATAACGGCATTGCCCGCTTCTCGGTTTCCGGTGCGCAATTGCTTGTTCCGCTCGTCCTTTCCACGTTTGGCGGCATGGTAAACGGTGTCAATATGGACGTGCCCGCTCTGTTTACGGTTTGCGCTATTTGCTTCGTTATTCCGTTGCCTTTCCTTGCTATTTTCGGCAAGCGGACAAGTGGCAAGTCTTTGGAAGAAATTTCGTAGCGCCGTTTGTTGTATTGCCTATTTCGGTTCAGGGTCATGACACGCTGTCAGAACTTTGACTGCACTGGAAATAAAAAAGGCATGATATCGGGTGAGGCTGCTGCAAAGTGGCCTCACTTGCTAAAAGTGTACTACAGTCGTAGCGAATTGAGCGTAGAGAGAATTAATTGCGCAATAGTTTGCTCGCTTCTTGCACTGGGATTTATAGCAGCCAAGCGATAGCTTTTTTGAGGCAGATGAGCGTTGAGGGCTGGTTTTTATCAGATTTTCGCTTGACGCTGTCTTGGGTTTATGTTTTATTCAGGGTGAGTATAAAAATTTGAATAGGATATTTTCGCGCCCATATGGAAAATTTCCGATTTAATGTTGCGAGAGAGGCTGATGCGATATGTTTCGTGTTAGCCGGTCACATTTGAGGAACTGGTAGTATAAAACCCTTTACAGGCTTTCGCCAAGGAAAATGCACAATGCAAAGTCTTTCTTTGTACATTTCCCCGCGCCGCATATGCAAAACAGCCGCGGCTGTTTTGTGTCTGTTCATGTTGTTTTCGCAGGTAGCACGCGCAGAAACAACATTTCGGGTGTGGGGCGACATGGACATTGGTTTCAACATGTTGGACAACACTCTGTTTGATACAGAGTCAGACGCTGACGCTCTTATAGTTAACCAGCGCTTGCGCCTCTTCATGTCAGCGCGGGTAGCGGAAAACTTGCAGGGTGTTGCCATGTTCCGTTTCCTTCCTGCCAGTTGGGGGCGGTCCAAAGTGGGCAACGCAGATGGTGGCTATGCTCTTGATGGCGACGGTGTTATTTTGCGTAACCGTTTCCTGTATCTTGACTGGCAGCCCCTCAGTGTGCCTGTGCAGATTCGTATGGGTCTTCAGCCCCTGGCCCTGCCCTTTGCCGCCTTCCGTAACGGCGTCCTGGACAGCTCTGCTGGTGGCATAACCATGACTTACGACCTCACCAGCCAGATCAGCGCTACAACGTTCTGGGCTCGTCCTTATGACGAATATGACAATGACAGCAATGTCAATAGCCAGAACAAGCTTGACGAAATGGATCTTTTCTACTTCGCTCTGCCCATGAACTTTGCACCGCAAGGCGTAAAGGTTGTTCCTTGGACCATGTATTCACACATCGGCAAAGACAGTGGCTACTGGAGAACAAAGTCCAGCTCCGCAACCAAGGCTGGCAATAGGTGGGGTAACGATCCTAAGGCACCTGCTTTCGACTCTAACTCCGATGGTAACTCCTGGTGGGCTGGTGTAGCTGCTACATTTACCACCTTTGATCCGCTGACTGTGAAGTTTGACTTCACCTATGGCGCGTTAAATACCGACCACGAAGATTTTGCACTTGGTAACAATGTAGTAAACACTCGAGGCTGGTTCTCGGCCCTTGCTCTTGATTACAAGCTCGACTGGGCTGTTCCAGGCGTATTCGCATGGTATGGTTCCGGCTCTGATGCGGATGACGTAAGAGACAAGTCCCAGTGGGGCTACCTGCCTTATGTAAGTACCTTTGGTGAAGGTTTCGGCGCTACCTCTTTTGGTTTTGCCGGGCACTACCATTTGAATGCCGGTGCTGTATCCTCCTTCTCGGCTTCCGGCCGTTGGGGCGTTGGTGCACAACTTGATCAAATCGCTATCTGGCCCATGCTGCGTCACACTGTTCGTGTGGCTTACTACCGTGGTACCAATGATCCTGACCTGGTTAAGGACGGCATTGACCTTACCCCCAATGGTGTAAGTACTGCTATTGCTGGCCCTGGTGCTATTGACCGTCAGATGATGACCACCAAGGACAGCGCTGTTGAATTCAACTTTAACCATTACTACAAGATCTATGAGAACCTTGAAGTCGGTATGAATACTGGCTACATTCGCATGGATCGTGACAAGATCTGGGATGACCGCTACCGTGACGATCGCAACGCATGGCAGCTTTCTACCGACTTCCACTACACGTTCTAGATTTTCTGCCGCGCTTGTTTTGCAAAAGAGCCACCTTCGGGTGGCTCTTTTCGTTTTTTAGAGAAAGAGGAACGTTAAGAAGAGATCATTGTGAGTTCGTTGCACAATACACCGAACTCTGTTTAATCGTCCCTTAAAAAGTCCTTCGAAGGCCCTTAAGAACCAGATGCCAAGAGAAGACATAATTTTATTGAATGATTTCAAAGCAGAAGCTGCTTTGAAATAAAGGCACGCTG
>JAVBJS010000023.1:0-5075 GCA_031546885.1 Desulfovibrio sp. | reverse complement strand
TGCTGAAAAATAAGACATAATTTCCCAACAAGCTTTCAAAATTCGCTACGAATTTTGAAAGAAAGGCACGCTGCGCTGTCCGCTTGCGGGCGCTTGCTGCGCAATCGCCAGAGTTCGTTGCAATGTGCAACGAACTCTATTTATGGATAAGTTCTTAGTCACTTGAGCTTCTCTTCTTTTGCTCCCCTTCTGATCCACAATGATAATCCGTTGTGCATGAAATATTTCTGAGCGGCTACCCCAGAGCATAAAACTTCTTTCTATTGGCGGCCATTGCAAAATGGCCTCTACCTAGAGGATGAATTTTGTATTTCGTTCCAGCCTAAAGTCCCCTCACAAGGAGCTTAAAAAAATGTCAGATATCGCAAAAAACATTGGAAAAACAATACGAAGACTACGCATTGAGCGCCAGTATTCGCAAGAACAACTCGCTAGCTTCGCCGGGATGAGCCCAAAGTATTTAAGTGAAGTAGAGAGAGGAGAAAGGAATATTTCAGTCGAATTGCTAGCTGCGCTTGCAACGCAGTTACAAGTATCGCTTTCAGAAATGCTGGATGATGCCCAGCCAATTGAAAAAGAGGAGGTAATCGGGCAAATAGTAAGGTTGCTTCAACCTCTGCCTCTTGAGGTGTTAACCTTTGTAAGGCGAAGTCTCTCGCACTTTAAATGTTAAAAAAGTCGTAAACCTGAAAGTGAAAGAACTCTAACGCAGGCGTCAACTGGGGGAATCCGGGGGGCAAGTGCCCCCCGGAAAGATATGATCCATTGGGTTTAATAAACTCCTTGCGCAATGATGTTATCAGCAACCTTGCGAAAGCCGGCGATATTCGCCCCGGCAAGCAGGTTTCCGGGAGTTTTGAATTCAATGGCAGTTTCATGCGCTGAGGTAAAGATACCCTTCATAATTTCCTGCAAGCGAGCATCCACCTGTGCAAAGGGCCATTGCTGCATGCTTGCGTTTTGAGCCATTTCAAGCTGGCTTGTGGCAACGCCACCTGCATTGGCGGCCTTTGCCGGGCCAAAACCGATTTTTGCCGCAAGGAACTGATGAATGGCTTCAAGGTTAGAGGGCATATTTGCCCCTTCCGCAACGCAGATACAGCCGTTTTTCAGGAGTTCTTTGGCGTCTGCTTCGTTGATTTCATTTTGAGTAGCGCTTGGGAAGGCTGCCTGGCAGGGAATACTCCACACAGCGTTTCTACCTGTTGGGTATGCGCTGACCGGGGTGTATTCGGCATCGGGGCAAAACTCTTTGTAGCGGGTGAGGGAGGCTCGTTCCCCTTCCTTTACCTGCTTGAGTACCTCAAGGTTAATGCCGGCCTTGTGATAAATCATGCCGCGTGAGTCAGAAACTGTGACGGCTTTGGCGCCCCGTTGATGCAGTTTTTCAATGGTATAAATGGCAACATTACCAGAACCTGAAACAGTGCAGGTTTTGCCTTCAAGGGCATTTCCCATGGCAGCCAGCATATTCTCGGCAAAATAAACCACGCCGTAGCCTGTGGCTTCTGTGCGGGCATAAGAGCCGCCATAGTTGACACCTTTACCCGTCAGCACACCATCGTGCGAAGAGGTAAGGCGCTTATACTGCCCATACATATACCCTATTTCCCGCCCGCCAACGCCGATATCCCCGGCAGGTACATCAATGGTTGGGCCGATAAAGTGATAGAGGGAAGTCATAAAAGCCTGACAAAAGCGCATAATTTCCGCTTCAGACTTTCCTTTGGGGTCAAAGTTTGAACCGCCTTTTGCGCCGCCTATGGCAAGACCCGTCAAGGAATTCTTAAATATTTGCTCAAAGCCGAGAAATTTAAGAATACCAAGGTTTACACTAGGATGGAAGCGCAAGCCCCCTTTGTACGGCCCGTTAGCAGAGTTGTACTGCACCCTGTAGCCGGTGTTTACATGCGGCTCGCCATTGTCATCAAGCCATGCGACACGAAACATAAACTGTCGCTCCGGCTCAACAAGACGCTCCAAAACTTTGTTCTTTGCGTAAATGGGTTTACTTTCAAGAACTGGACGCAGAGTGCCAAGCACTTCTTGGGCCGCCTGAATGAATTCGGGTTGTGCAGGGTTGTTTTTTTTGAGGTTTTCAAGAATCGTGTTAATGTAAGCCATATCGCCTCCATGTACTGTGTTGAAAAAAACGGCAAATTTCAAACTTTGCCGCCTGCACGCAAGAATCCTGAAAGGTAATTGTTTTATCACATCTTTTTAAAAAAGCATCTATGCTAAAACAACTTTCCCTTAAGGAAAATCTACCCCTGCACCCAATTGAAAGCGTTTGCAAGTGCAAAATTCCCCCTTTTTTTACCCCCTGCCTCTAACTCCCCGAGTATAGACACTAAATTCAGGTTTTTTTTTTTACTGGCTTTATTTTGCAATTCTCCCTTGACACATGTGAAGTTCCACAGCTATCTCCACTACAGACACTTGAGATCGACTTTGAATTTTGTTAATAAAAACATGCGGGTATTCTCCGCTTTAAACCTGGGGAGGAATGTATGAGCTGGAATGTTATTGTAGATGCTGATAAATGTGTTGGCGATGCTGAATGTGTGGACGTATGCCCTGTGGAAGTATACGAAATGCAAGACGGCAAAGCTGTTCCGGTGAGCCCGGAAGAATGTCTTGGCTGTGAGTCATGTGTCGAAGTATGTGAAGCTGGTGCTATTACTATTGAAGAAATGTAACATTCACACAGGCTAGGCGTATACCTTTGCCGTGATACTGTTGCAAAGGGGCGGCGGTACATTACCGTCGCCCTGCATTTTCTTTGGTTTACGACTTTTTGAAAAATAACTGTTCACTTTCAAGGGAGCAGGTATTTTGTGCGCCTTTTGTAAGGAGTTCTTATGCCCGCAGTTTTACCTGACCTGAGCACGTTTTTTGCCCGGTATGAGCAGTTTGCCAGTGAAACAGAGGCCCTTTTTGCGCGGGTTCGGAATAATTTTCCCGTGGAGGTTGTGTGTAAAGAGGGGTGTAGCAGTTGCTGCCATGCTCTTTTCGACCTCACGCTCATTGAAGCTCTTTATTTGAACCATCGCTTTTTACAGCACCCTATTGATGGGGTTACTCGCTTTGCCATTTTTGAGCGAGCCGGAGAAGCGGACAGGGCCATTGCCAAAATCAAGCGAAAAGCCTTCAAAGATTCACAGGCAGGGCGTGCCAGCAATGAAATTTTGCATGAAATGGCAAGCATCACTGTGCGATGTCCATTACTTGACGCTCATGATTCCTGCATCCTTTATAACGACCGCCCCATTACCTGTCGTCTTTATGGTATTCCCACATCCATCGGCGGAAAAGGGCACACCTGCGGCAAAACCGGCTTTATACAAGGAGCTGCATATCCCACTGTGGCACTCGATAAAGTCCAAGAGCGGCTGTATGCTCTCAGCACAGAGCTAGCTGCCCATCTCAAAACTGCCTATGCCGCGCTTGACTCCATGTATGTGCCTGTTTCAACAGCACTTATCACTACATACGATGCGGCTTACCTCGGCATTGGCGGCATACCGAAGGAGAGCGACAAATGAGCACACGAATATCGCCGCCTTCCGCAGTGATGGACAGCACAGGAGAGCGCGTTTTTACCCCGGATGAAGAAGAACAGAAACAAATGTTTTACGAGCGCATGAGCCCTCGCCGTCGTAAGTTTATTGACAAAATAGGCTTTGCAGTCTGGGATCCCTTCGAGGCCCCCAAAGAGCCTATGGATATTCGCGTAGATGTAACCAAGCGGACAACTCAGCAGCTTGTGCGGGAATTTTTGCAAACTATTGATAAAGAACAGGTAAGCAACGGATATTCGCGTGGCGCTCTTGAATGTGCCATCGGTCTTGTGAACCGGGATGAAAAATACCTCGGTATTTTTGACTTTTGCCTCTGGTATCACGAGTTGCTGAGTCAGGATAGAGACCGATTTTCGGCTAGCCACAAAAAGGAGCAGACCCAACCATGAAAGAACGGTATGATGACATTGATGCGTATATAGCTGACCTTCAGGCCACCATTGAAAAAACGCCAGATTGCGCCAATCACCTCTATAACCTTGGCGTTGCTTTGCTCTCCAAGCGGGATTTTATAGGCGCAGAGCGCTCCTTTCTGGATGCCTTGCGCAAATCGCCTCGCCTTGCCGAAGCATATGTACAGCTTGGCGGAATCTGCCTGCAAAGGGGAGATCTTGACGGCTGCCTTAACTACAACAAAGAAGCCGCGCAAAGCCGCCCACGCTTTTCTATAGCCTACGGAAATATCGGCTTTGTACATTTGCAACGCGGAGAGGCAGACCTTGCCGTTGATGCCTTCACCAAGGCACTCAAGTGGGATCCTAATTTTATACAAGCCATGACTTCTTTGGCTGCGGCATACTTTATGCAAGGAAATTTGGACGAAAGCATAGCCCTTTGCGAGCGTGCCCTGAAAAAGCACCCCGGATTTGGCCCAGCCTATAACAATCTGGCTCTTATCTGGATGGAAAAAGGCGAAGGAAAAAAGGCCGCAGAATATGTGGATCTTGCCATTGCCAATGGATTTGACGTTCCGCAAGGATTTTTGGAGGAAATTGCTCCATTCCGGCAGTCGGCATAATATTTTTTTGTGGCGCTTTCCCTTTGAAAATATTGCACTACTCTGCCTATGCAAGGCTTATCGGACCAAGTACTAAGGATTTATGTGGACAAAGGGTCTGGGATTCTGTATTTAGACAGATCGTAAAGATTTTGTCTGTTTAACGCCCTCTATGCTATTTTTTCCGTAGGGCTATTTACTAAAAGGTATTGAGTTTCCATGCATACATTACGTTCTTTTCTTCAACACCGCCTTAACCCCCTGCATGTCTACTGTCGTCTCTGCGACTATGGCGTTCCAAATAGTACCGCCAAACGCCTTTGTAATGCATACGCCCGCTTTTACCGCGTTTGTGGACTTGGAAGCTGTAGTTAAAGCATTGTAGGGCTATATGGCGAGAGGGAGAAAAACCTTTTAAAAGGGTGTTTTCTCCCTCTCCCGCTTTGCTTCTCAAGCTTTCAGTGTACTTGAGTTCGTTGCACAATACAGCAAATTCA
>JAVBJS010000044.1:0-3589 GCA_031546885.1 Desulfovibrio sp. | reverse complement strand
TTAAAGGCCCTTAAAAACCGAACACCAAGAGAAGGCATAATTTTTATCGAATGATTTCAAAGCAGAAGCTGCTTTGAAATAAAGGCACGCTGCGCTGTCCGCTTGCGGGCACCTGCTGCGCAGTTGCCAGAGGCCATTGTGCAATGGCCTCAGTTCGTGTATAAAAAGCATTGGACATTGCTATTGTTCATCATAACTTCTTTGTGAATACAACTCTATGGCAAGCAGCATCCTTTACTTTGATATTGGTAACACAAGTTGCAAAATAGGCATTGCCCGTGGGCAGAGTCGGCCTATTCCTTATGTGTTGCCAACGGATCATACGCAAACGGCAGATCAATTCGGCCTGCACCTTTTACAAATTTTGCATCATGCGGAAGTTATTCCGGCCGAGATAACAGCCTGCATTGCTTCTTCTGTAGTGCCGAATATGAACAGCATTGTGCGCCATGCCTGTGAGCGCTATGTGCGCCAGCCGCTTCTGTTTACCCCGGATGATCTTCCTGTTCCTTTGGAAAATCGCTATGCCCTCCCCCATGAAGTGGGAGCAGACAGACTGGTGGGAGCCTTTGCGGCACGCCGTCTTTTCCCGAATAGCCCGGCGATTATTTCTGTAGATTTCGGCACGGCAACAACCTTTGACTGTGTGCAGGGCAATGCATATTTAGGTGGCCTTATTTGTCCTGGGGTGCTTTCCTCTGCCGCTGCCCTTGCCACAAAAACTGCTCGGCTGCCGCGAGTTAATCTTGAGCTGGACGAAGTGCGTCTGATTCCTGGGCGTTCAACGGCAACAAGCTTAAGTCATGGTTTCGTCTTTGGCTTTGCCGCCATGGCGGAGGGGCTGTGCTCTCGTCTTGCGGCAGATTTAACGGGCCCTGTCTCCATTGTGGGAACAGGGGGCTTTGCGACAAGCATTGCCAAGGTGAGCCCGTGTTTTCATGCTGTAAGACCCGATCTCTTGTTAGAGGGCTTGCATCTTTTATATATAGAACATACAGAAAACCAAACGGCCAATTGCACAAAGGAGCTACTATGAGCAATATTGTATCTGTCTGGGCGCGTGAAATTCTTGATTCTCGTGGAAATCCTACCATTGAGGTTGAAGTGGGGCTTGAGTCCGGCCACGTAGGTCGTGCCGCTGTGCCTTCCGGTGCCTCCACAGGAAGCCGCGAAGCACTTGAACTGCGCGACGGTGATAAAAAACGCTACAAGGGCAAGGGCGTCATCAAGGCCGTGGAGCATGTTAACGGTGAAATTGCGGATAATATCCTTGGTCTGAACGCTTTGAAACAGGTGCAGATTGACACTACCCTTATTGATCTTGACGGCACAGATAATAAAGAACGACTGGGCGCCAATGCGTTGCTTGGCGTTTCTCTGGCAACCGCCAGAGCCGCTTCCAACTTTTTGGCCTTGCCGCTGTACCAATACCTTGGTGGTGTGAATGCCAAAGTGTTGCCTGTTCCTCTTATGAATATCATTAACGGCGGCGCACATGCCCCCAACAACCTTGATATTCAGGAGTTCATGATTTTACCTCTGGGTGCGGAAACCTTTGCCGATGCATTGCGCATGGGCACAGAAACTTTTCACTCCCTGCGCGCGCTTTTAGCGGCGGATGGTCACATTACCAGTGTAGGTGATGAAGGTGGTTTTGCACCTAACCTGAAAAGTCATGATGAAGCCTTTTCGTATATGATGCGGGCCATTGAAGAAGCTGGCTATACTCCAGGCATTGATATTGCCCTTGGGCTTGACGTGGCAGCATCGGAATTTTTTGAAAATGGCAAGTATAACCTGAAAAGCGAAGGCAAGATGCTGTCGTCCGATGAGATGGTACGCTATCTTGAAAGCTTTACAGAAAAGTATCCCCTTATTTCCATTGAAGACGGTCTTGCAGAAGGCGACTGGAAAGGCTGGGCTACACTGACGGCAACCCTTGGAGACCGGATACAGATCGTTGGTGATGATATCTTTGTTACCAACCCGGAAATATTGGCACGCGGTATTGATGAGGGCGTAGGCAACTCAATTCTGATAAAGCTTAATCAGATTGGCACTCTCACCGAAACCCTTGATACCATTGAAATGGCAAAACAGAGTGGCTATACAACCATTGTCTCGCACCGCTCCGGCGAAACAGAAGATGCCTTTATTGCCGACCTTGCCGTTGGTTCCAATGCCGGGCAGATTAAAACAGGCTCACTGAGCCGTAGCGACAGGCTGGCAAAGTACAATCAGTTGCTGCGTATTGAAGAAGATTTGGACGAAACCGCTTTTTACTATGGCCCTGCCATGAGCGCTCATTACGGGCTCCTGGATGAGGAAAAAGAATAGTAGTTATAAAAGCTGTATGAAATTTGGGGGAAGAGGGAACACCCCTTTTCCCCCGAATTTTTGATTTATCGTAGGTATTAATATTAACAAGAGGATTGCTCCATGCTTGTGCTCGATGGAAAGGCAACTGCTGCTGCCATTCGCAAAGAACTTGCAGTTTCTGTGCAAGCGCTTTCTGCCAAGTGGAAGAGAGCCCCAGGTCTTGCGGTTATTCTGGTGGGTAACGATCCTGCCTCACAGGTGTATGTGCGTAACAAGGAACGGGGCTGTGCGGAAGTCGGCATCACTTCAGAAGCCTTTCGCCTGCCTGCAACAGTCGAGCAGGAAGAGCTTCTGGCGCTTATTGACTGTCTGAACGGACGCTGTGACATTGATGGCATTTTGCTGCAACTCCCCTTGCCAAAGCACCTTGATAGCCAGATGTGCCTTGAGCGTATTACGCCGCATAAGGATGTGGATGGCTTTCATCCCGTCAACATGGGGCGTCTTATTCTTGGGTTGCCGGGGCTTCGCCCATGTACTCCTGCCGGGATTATGCTGTTGCTACAGCGGTACAATCTTTCCCCCGCCGGGAAGCGGGCGGTTGTTGTCGGTCGCAGCAACATTGTCGGCAAGCCGCTGGCAATTATGCTTGGCGCTCCGGGGAAATGGGCCAATGCGACGGTGACCGTTTGCCATTCCGGCACTCCCGACCTGGAAGAACAGTGCAGAGAGGCGGATTTCCTTTTTGTGGCCATGGGTCGCCCCCGCTTTGTCCATGCCGGTATGATTAAGCCAGGCGCGGTGGTGGTTGACGTGGGCATCCATAAAGAAGAGACGGGCCTGTGCGGCGATTGCGATTATGGGGGCATACGCCTTTTGGCTTCGGCCATGACTCCGGTTCCGGGAGGAATAGGGCCAATGACTATTGCGCAGCTTTTGCGCAACACCGTACAGGCCTTTCAAGAAAATATGGCGGGGTAAAAGCGAGACACGCGGGATAAGTGGAGTGAGTCGAGTGGGTAAAGAACTTGAATGATGATTTTTTGGAGGAGCTCTGCTCCTCCAAACCACCTCGCCAAAGGGGGTAACCCCCTTTGGAAACCCTATAATTTTAGGCCATTGCGCAATAGCCTCCTTTATCGGGTACTTTCGAAAGCATTGCTGCTTTGAGGCCATTGCACAATGGCCTCTGGCGGATGCGCCAGCAGACGCCCGCAAGCGAGCAGCGCAGCGTGCCTTTATTTCAAAGCAGTTTCTGCTTTGAAATCAT
>JAVBJS010000012.1:0-4298 GCA_031546885.1 Desulfovibrio sp. | reverse complement strand
ATAAATAAGGATGTGCGCGGTCAATAGCTGCGTCAAATGCCTTTTTTGCTCTGGGTCGAGGACATAAGAGTCCACTCCCTCCGCAAAAAAGCCATTTTCCTTGCTCTTGCCACACGCTCTCCTTATTTATGGATAAGTTCTAAGCCGTATTTTTAACCTTAAGCTTACGGGCAAGTTCGCAAAAAATGCGTACTCCTGTGCCTGTTCCACCGGGAACCGGGCTCAGAGCGGTGGGTTTAACAACGTACCCTGGCCCTGCAATATCAAGGTGCATCCAGCGGGTATTTTTTTCCACAAACCGTTGCAGAAAGAGGGCTGCGTGAATTGCGCCGCCCTCGCGGGGGCCAATGTTTGCAATATCCGCCACGTCGCTTTTTAAATTGGCGTCATAATCATCCCAAAGTGGCAGAGGCCAATACAGTTCGCCCGTGGTTTCCGCGGCATCAAGTACACAGCGCCGTAATTCTTTATCCTTGGTAAAAACGCCCGCGCCCAAGTCGCCAAGAGCGATAACGCAGGCACCTGTCAGAGTGGCTATATCCACAATGGCGGCGGGCTTCCATTCTTTTTGCGCATAGGTAATGGCGTCGCACAAAATAAGGCGGCCTTCGGCGTCGGTATTAAGGATTTCCACGGTTTGCCCGGAAAGCGTGGTGACAGTATCACCTGGGCGCGTAGCATGACCGCCGGGCATATTTTCCGTAGTAGGAATAAGCCCGATAACGCGAGGGAGCTCATCCGCATTGGCCAGTGCCCCCAGAGCCTTAAAGAAGCCCAGCACCGCTGCTGCTCCTCCCATATCTCCTTTCATCTCGTGCATTTTCGCAGCAGGTTTAAGGGAGATGCCACCCGTGTCAAAGGTAAGTCCCTTACCGATAAAAACAAGGGGAGCATCTTGCTCTTTCCCCTTTGGGCAATGCTCAAGAATAATAAAGCGTGGTTCTTCTTTTGCCCCTTGCGCCACAGCCCAAAAAGCCCCCATACCCAGTGCGCGGATTTGCTCTGGCTTCAGCACTGTGCAGGAAAAAGTATGTGTACGCGCCAGCTCTGATGCTTTTTCAGCCAGGACTGTGGGAGTAATATGGTTGGCAGGGCCGTTAATAAGCTCGCGTGCAAATACAATACCCGCGGCTTCCGCCTCGCCCTCACGCGCTGCTCTGTGAATAGTATCTGGTGTATGTTTTTCACTCAGCAAAAGAGTAAAACGGCGCGGATCCTCCGGCGAATTCTCTTTTTTGCCTGTTCCTCGGTAACTTTCGCAGCTATAGAGCCCAACCAGGGCGGACAGCACTACTTCCTTCACCAGTAATTCCAGTGGTGCGCTATAGGCCTCGGTAAGTGACAGAAGGCCTTCCACGGGCAGTCCCACAGATTGAAATCCCTTTGTGCGGCAATATTGCAAAGCCTTCGCAACGGCAAGACGCAGGGTTTGCAGGGAAGCATCAGCTTTTTTGCCAAGTCCCAGCACCAGAACCCGTGGTAGCGACAGTTCCGGGTGCCCATGCAGTAAGGTCATTTCTTCTTTTTTGCCCGCTGCATCGCGCAAGGCAGGGCTTATTTCCATCCAGGGCGCTTGTTCAAAAAGAACAGGGGATACGGGGCGCTCCCCTTCAAAAATAAAAGCAAGGGAGCAGTCTGCGCGCCATTCGCCGCCAGAGGCGTTGTGAAAGTTGATATCCATAAAATTATCTCCTGTAAGGTTTAGGTAGTGTCGTCAAATGTAGATATTTTTTTCTCTGTCAAGGAAGAAACATTTTTTATGAAGGGAGTGTACTCTTTGGTACTCGACTGGAATAAAAAGTTTTTCTGACGCTGACAGAGGACAAAAGAACCTATTTGACGACACTATCTAGTAAAATTTATAGCAATAATGACCAAGGAGCTCTGCCCCTTGGAATCCCGGCAGGGATTGCCATCCCTGCACCCGGTGCTTGGGCTTGCTGTAAATAGATGCACAAATTTAAGCGTTATATGGTACGAGAGCAATATAAAAAGTTTAGGGGAAAAAGGGGTGGGGGTTCGGGGGAGGGGAAAAACACCCTTTCCAAAGGGGATTTTTCCCCTCCCCCGCTATTTCCAGATATTTTTCTATCACCTTTAACAGACTGTCAGGGTTATATGTCAGCGATACGTTCTCAATATAGTGATGATTTGGCTTTTTTCGGCGCAAACACGCCCAAGAGTCTTGTGGAGCAGTTTGGTAGTCCTTTGTATGTTTACAATGAAGCAGTCTTGCGCAAGCGTTGCCGGGAAATGCGTTCTCTTTCAGGGCATGCAGGTTTTTTTGCCTGCTTCTCCACCAAGGCCAATGGCAACCCCCACCTTTTGCGTATTATTCGAGAAGAAGGGCTCCTTGCCGATGCCATGAGCCCCGGCGAGCTTGCCATGCTGCATATGGCTGGTTACACTGCGGAAACTATTTGTTACGTTTGCAATAACGTGGCACCAGAAGAACTTGCCCTGGCAGCACGAGAAGCGGCGCATGTCAGCGTGGATTCGCTTTCACAGCTTGATGCCTTTGGAAAAATACACCCCGGCGGCGCTGTGATGGTACGGGTAAACCCCGGCATTGGAGCTGGACACCACGCCAAAGTGGTCACAGCAGGCAAAAACACGAAATTTGGCGTCGTACCTGAAGACTTCGACGCCATGCGTGCGCTTCTAAATCGCCACAATCTGCGCCTTGTGGGCTTAAACCAGCACGTCGGTTCGCTTTTTATGGATGCCAAACCTTTTTTGGAAGCCGCCGCCTGGCTGCTGGAAACAGCGGAAGCCTTTCCCGGCATCTCCGTCATTGACTTTGGCGGAGGCTTTGGCATCCCCTACCATAAATATGACAATCAGACGAGGCTGGACATAGCCGAACTAAGCAACCAGCTCTCCGCACTCCTACAAAGCTGGACAGCCAAAACCGGTTACCCCGGGCGTTTTATTGTGGAACCCGGCCGCTACGTCGTGGCAGAAAGTGCCATCCTGCTCGGAAGCGTTCACGCCGTGAAAAATAACGGCCCCACCCGCTACGCCGGCTCTGACCTCGGCTTTTCTGTGTTGGCCCGCCCCATGATGTATGACGCCTTTCATGATGTGGAAGTATACCCCAAAGATACCACCCCACGTCAGCTCCTCACCCAAACCATCGTAGGAAATATCTGCGAAACAGGTGATGTCCTTGCCAAAGACAGGGAACTGCCAGAACTCATCGAAGGCGATCTTATCGGCATACTCGATGCTGGAGCCTACGGCCACGCCATGAGCTCATCCTATAATCAGCGCTTCCGCCCCGCAGAAGTCCTCATCCAGCAAGATGGCTCCGCTCGCCTCATCCGCCGCCGTGATACCCTTGAAGACCTCTTGGCCGTGTTTACAGTGTAACACCAGGCTGCAATCAAAAGAAATACTAGGATGTATTGAGGCCGGAAAGAGAGCTGCAACGGTTGCATACCAACAACACTTGCAGGGCTGGCAATCCTGGCCCGAAGCAACAGCGATACACCTTTTTATTTACCGGAGGCCATTGTGCAATGGCCTCAGAGTAACTCAAGTTCGTTACACGATAATCTCTTTTTACAGCGCTTCCCCCGGCATGGTAAGGATTGCCAAGGCGCAAACCTTATAGTATCGTTTGCTTTCTGCGTTGGACAATCATTGGGAGTACAGCGCAAGCTTATAATTTTTTACTAAAGGTCTTTGTTATGATCAGGGAACATTGCGGCCTGTTTGGTATTTATCGGCATGTTGAAGCGGCTCGTCTTACGTATTTTGGACTCTACGCACAACAGCATCGCGGGCAAGAAAGTGCCGGCATAGCAACCTGGGATGGAGTAAACACCCGTGAAATGCGTGCGCTTGGCCTTGTTCACGATATTTTTCAAGAGGAACACCTAAGCCATAGCCTTGCGGGCGACAGCGCCATTGGGCATGTTCGCTACGCCAGCGGTGGCCCGGCAACCCAGCGCGATGCAGAGCCTTTTTTGGTGCGCCGAAGCGGCCTTGACCTTGCAATTGCCCACAACGGCGCCATTGTAAACGGAAAGAGCCTTCGCCGTGAACTGGAACAGCAAGGAGCCATTTTCCATACCCGTACCGATAGTGAACTTATCGCACACCTTATTGTGCGCAAGCTTGATAGCCTCCCCTTGGAAGAAGCTATTCTCCAGGCTTGCCTTTCCTTGCGAGGGGCATATTCCCTTGTAATTCTTGCCAATGGCAAACTGATTGGCGTACGTGATCCACACGGGGTGCGCCCGCTTTCTCTTGGAAATTTAAAGGGAACCTATATTTTAGCTTCTGAAACATGC
>JAVBJS010000119.1:0-9223 GCA_031546885.1 Desulfovibrio sp. | reverse complement strand
TCCATAAATAAGGATGTTCGCGGTCAATAGCTGCGTCAAATGCCTTTTTTGCTCTGGGTCGAGGACATAAGAGTCCACTCCCTCCGCAAAAAAAACATTTTCCTTGCTCTTGCCACACGCTCTCCTTATTTATGGATAAGTTCTTACTATTTTCTAAAGAGACAGGAGTTTTTATTGCAAAAGTGGGAGCCATAGACATCCTTTTTCTGTACAAACAGCATGAACAGGAATATCCCACGGCTCACGCGGCAACATTTCCTGTATTTGAAAGGCAAAAGCCATACCAATGCGGACAGCGCGTGCATATTCAGGACGTATCAACAGCCTGTCATAATACCCGGCCCCCATTCCAAGGCGGATTCCTGTAGTATCAAAGGCAACTCCGGGAATGATAATCAGATCCGGGGGAGGAATTTCGCACGTATTGCCACAGGGCGGTTCCGGGATAGTAAAGGCCCCCGTGTGCAGACACTCCGGCCCCGTATAGGGGAAAAGCTCCATACAGCCTGCCTGGTCTTCAGAGCAACGGGGCAGCAGAATGGTTTTTCCCTCCGCTTCGGCCCCGGAAAATAAAGCCTTTGTATCCATCTCTCCCCGCACCGCAATATACAAAGCCACCACGCGGGCATCTCGCCAAGCTTTTTGCCCCATAATATATCGGGCGGCCCTCTCCGACAAAAGCTCGTGCTCCTGCGGATCAAGAGCGCGTCGTGCTCGCCGCAGTGCAGTACGAATCTCGCTTTTAGCAGGTAGGGAGGGATTCATAAGTATTCCTGAATGTTCTTGAAAGCCTCAGAAAACAGGACAAGGCGGAGAAGAGCTTAAAAAAAACAAGGGGCTCCGTCCCTTGAACCCCTCAGTTTTTGAGCCAGAGGGTAAAGCCCTCTGGCGGAGATTCAAGGAGGCTCTGCCCCCTGGCTTTGGCTACACAGCTTTGACAACGGGAACCACGATGGGATCCCGGTCGAGTATTTTCCGAAAGAAGCGCCTGAGCGAGGAGCGGATACGATCTTGCAGCTTATCTATATCACCGGGGGGGTAGCCTTCAATGGCATCAAGCACAAGGCATTTGGCATCTTCAAGGACATGCTTGTACTGCTGCTCGAAAACAAAGCCTTTGGAAAAGATCTCCGGGCCCTGCAAGATTGACCAGGAACTCTCATCAAGCACCATGACAACAACAACAAGACCTTCGCCGCCCAAAAGGTGGCGTTCCTTAAGAACTGCCTGCCCCACATCACCCACACCTTTCCCGTCCACCAAGATAGATTCCGCCTGAATGGGTTCTTCCAAGTGCAAGCCGGAAGCAGTGAGGGTAAAAGGCTGCCCGTTTTCTATTATCTGAATATTTTCAGGAGCAACACCGCACTCCTTCGCAAGCTGACGGTGCTTGACAAGGTGGCGATATTCGCCATGTACAGGAACAAAATAGGTAGGACGCACAGCTTTAAACATGTCTGCGAGTTCATCGCGCTGCCCGTGCCCGGAGGCGTGCACAGGGTGTTCCTTGTCGTAATAGATCTCAGCACCACGCCGATAAATGTTGTTTACCAGCGTATTAACCGCCATGGCATTGCCGGGAATGAGGCGTGATGACATGATTACCACATCACCTTCATGAATGGAAAATTGGCGATGCCCGCCGGAAACAATACGGGAGAGAGCAGAGAGAGGCTCGCCCTGAGAACCGGTAACAAGCAGCACTACTTTGTCATCCGGCAAATGCGCAAGGTTTGCATTGTCTGTACTGAGCAATTCAGGGGGGCGCAGCCTGCCAAGGGTACGGGCCATCTCAATGTTATTAAGAAGGCTTCGCCCGCTGACGGCAACTGTCCGGCCAGTCTCCTGGGCACAGTCGAAAACCTCTTGAATACGCTGAATATGACTGGAAAAAAGCGTAACGATAATACGCCGCTTGGCATTGGCAAAAATGGTGCGCAGAGATTCCAGAATCTCGCGCTCGGTGAGAGTACGCCCTTCCCGCTCGACGTTAGTAGAGTCTGAAAGAAGCAGAAGGGCTCCATTTTTTCCGGCAAATTTTTCAAAAAGTTTCAGATCTGTTCCTGGGCCTTCCAGAGGATTGGGGTCTATCTTGAAATCCCCCGTATGGACAACACGCCCGACAGGCGTTTCAACCCCAAGGGCATACCCGTCAATAATGGAATGGCACACCGGGAAAAAATTGAAGGTCATATCGCCAAGGGTTACAGGCGTATCCGGCATGGCCCTGATGAGCGGGCAGCGGTCAAGCAATCCACGCTCGCGCAGCTTGTGCTCCACGAGGCTCAAGGTAAAGGGCGAACCGTAAATAGGCACATTCAGGTGCGGAACAAGCCAGGGAAGCGCGCCAATATGATCCTCATGCCCATGGGTGAGAACAATACCCAGAATTTCATCTTTACGTTGCGTAATAAAATCAAAACGAGGAATTACAACATCAATGCCAAGATGGTAGTCACTTGGAAACATCAAACCGCAGTCTACAATGACCCGCGATTTAGGGGTACTCCATACCATGCAGTTCATACCTATTTCACCAAACCCGCCCAGTGGCGTTATGGTGAGATATCCATTTTGTGTGCGTTTACGTCTGGGAGAAAGGCCAAAAATACTATCGTCATTCATGAGGAGCCTCAATTAGAGCATATTAATTTGAAATGTTGCACTATAAAGCAAAGTAACTTTGAGAGTGTACAATAACTGTTTCAGACACTATGTAAGTCGCGCATAACAACGCGAAACAATAACATTATAACAACGCGCTTTCCTGCACCTGCTGGTGCATACGGCGGAAAATCAGGCCACTGTCGTGGGGGAGGCCACTGCCCACAAATTAAATTCGCCATCACGCTCAACAGCTACATGGACAAACCCGGCTTCGCGCAAGGCCTTTCCCAATGTTGCAGCCGTGTAGCCAAACTGGTGCGCCATATATGGGTTTTTTGCCAAAAAAGGGCGAAAACCGTACAGCATATCTAGAGGAGTAATGGGCCCCTTGTTTGTCATAAACACAGTTTCTTCTTCCCGGCCAGCGGCGATCAACTCTGCCGCCTGCTGTAGGTCAGGCAGGGTGATAAGGGCATAGCCAGTCGGCTTAAGCACCCGAAAAAACTCACACAGGGCCAGACTCAACTCGTGTGGAGGTAAATGCTCCAGATTATGCGAAGAATAAAGCGCATCAAAAGAGGCGCTTGCCACATCTCGCATATCCGTAATGGACGCCACAATATCTGGATGGGCGGCGGGATTTATGTCAAGCCGAATTTCCTGCCAATCGTCTGTCAGGAAAGATTCATGCAATTTTGCGCGGGCAAGGGGGCCACACCCCACATGCAAGACTTTTTTTTGCGGGGGCCGCTGTTTTGACATTATGACTCCACCTGCTCTATAGCGTCAAGCTTCCACATGCTTTGCGCTTTCGTATCGCGGGTGAAGTGCCAAATTTCCCGCGCATCTATGGGGTTCTCCCTACCTTCCTCGCGCAAAAGGGCGGAAAAAAGCACAACAGCCGTTTCTTCATCATCCTGCCGGGTTACGCTTGTCAGGGTAGCATTAACAAACATAATATCCACATGGCGGGGCTGAGGGTCACGCTTTGCCTGCTCGCTAACAATTTCAAACATTTCCTGCGTGACAAAGGCGGCGATATCATCAATCTGCCGTGCGGCCCATGAAACCTGGAGACGTTGAAAAAACATCCGGGCTCCATCAAGAAAATCCTCAGTATCAAAATCCGCCGGAAGTGTCTGCCCCGGGGTAAGTTGCTCCGGCGGCGTAAAGGTTGGTGCAGGTGTGGAGCGCAAGTGATCCCATGCGCTGGCCGCCTGTTCCTTCACTGTTCGGGGGTAAGAAGCGCCGGAACCATCGTTTTTCTGCGTGTTTCCGAATCGCTGTGATGTAGGCTGCATGGGAGGCGATGCCGGCTTGCCTTGCCCTACTGGCCTATCCCGGACTTCTGGTACACCCGGTCTTTCCGCTTCAGACTGATCCTCCGGCGCATCCAGCGTTTTTTTTCCTGTTTCACGAGGAAAATCAGCATCCTGCTCACGGTTCATATTGGTATTTTTGCGGATGATAAAAGCAAGCTTGAGCCCAATGTAGAAGAGGATGGTCAAAATTGCAATGTCAATAATGCCGACTCCACTATAAGGATATCCCAAAAACACTGCCCCCACAACGGAATTGCCAAAAATTTGCTCAAACATACCCATAAGCTCCTATATAGAACTGTTCCCTTGTGAGGTCATTGGGTAGGTGCCAGGGCCTGCTAGCACTACGAAATCCGCCAGGATTTTATGCCCGACGACATGTGCCTGCTGGAAGCTGTATAGCCAATTTCGAGAAGGTACCGCAAATCGCCTTAAATGCCAACCACTGTTTCTGACTGGTACAGAACGGGCGCATCTTCAGAGTTATTCGTTTACACCTAATCTTGGAGTATCGCCCAGCGATGAGGAATAGTTAGTGTTACTATCTCCATAGCAACCGTACTGCTTAATGAAATATTACACAAGCTAATTATTATATATTTACTTATAATAAAGCTCGTCTCATTGCGCAGCGAACGCCATTCGGTGGATTGTATTTTAGGGAAGCTTGCGGTATGATTTTTCATACGGGGCTTTGCCTACTACTGAATATGAGGATGCTTCCATGTCATTACCTCCGTGCTGTGAAACAGAATTTGTGCCAGATTTCAATAAAGGCAGCGGGTTAGTACCTGCCATTGCCCAGTGTGCCACAACAGGTGAAGTCCTTATGCTGGCGTATATGAATGAGGAATCTTTCGCTGCCACACTCCGAACAGGCGAAGCGCATTACTGGAGCCGCAGCCGAAACAGTTTGTGGCATAAAGGCGCAACATCCGGGCATGTGCAAAAAATACAGAGCATCCGCCTTGACTGTGATTCAGATGCCCTTGTATTGATCGTAGATCAAGTGGGGGGCGCGGCCTGCCATACAGGTTTTCGCAGTTGTTTTTCGCGGGAGCTTAAGGATGGGCAAGTGAGACAGTGCTGTCCAAAAATCTGAAAAAACTTGGTTGTTGATATTTTTTATAACACGCTTTCAGGAGATATATAATGTCTGCAATGCAGTTGAAGCTTGGCATTCCCAAAGGTTCCCTTGAAGAACCAACCCTTTCTCTCTTCACCAAATCCGGTTGGAAGATTGCCATGCGACATCGGAACTATTTCCCGGAGGTAAATGACGACGAGCTTGCCGTGCGTCTGTGCCGACCACAAGAGATGCCCCGCTATGTCAATGATGGAGTCTTGGATATTGGCCTGACGGGGAAAGACTGGATTTTAGAAAACAACGCCGATGTGCATGTAGTGGCGGATCTTGTGTATTCCAAGGCAAGTAATCGGCCTGCCCGCTGGGTATTGGCTGTGGCGGGAGACTCTCCTTACCAAAAGCCGGAAGATCTGGCCGGTAAACGCATTGCCACAGAGCTGTTGGGATTAACAGAACGCTATTTTGCGGAAAAAAATATCCCTGTCAAAATAGAATATTCATGGGGCGCGACCGAGGCAAAGGTAGTGGAAGGGCTTGCGGATGCCATTGTGGAAGTTACGGAAACAGGCACAACCATTCGCGCACACGGCCTGCGCATTATTGCGGACGTTCTTGTGACAAACACGCAGCTCATTGCCAATAAAGAAGCTTGGGCGAATCCTTGGAAGCGTAAAAAGATTGAACAGATAACCATGCTTCTCCAAGGAGCTTTACGTGCGGAATCCCTGGTGGGGCTCAAAATGAACGCGCCTGTGGCAAAGCTTGACGATGTGATGCGGCTGCTGCCTTCCCTCACCTCGCCAACCATTGCTCATCTACAGGACAAGAGCTGGCTTTCACTGGAAATTGTGGTCAGCACCAGCATGGTGCGCGATTTGGTGCCCCAGCTTGTCACTGCGGGAGCGGAGGGAATTATTGAATATCCCCTGAATAAGGTGGTCTAAACGTGAACCCGGCTACATCCCAGAAAACACGCTATCTGTGTGGTATTCTGGGTTATCCCCTTGGACATAGCTTAAGCCCTATGCTTCACGGATGGGGCTTTGCGCAAACTGGACACTGCGGTGCCTACTTCGCCTGGCAGAAAACTGCCGAGCAGTTACCGGAAGCTATTCGCGCCATTCGTTGCTTATCCGTAACAGGGGTAAGCGTCACTCTTCCGCACAAGGAAGCAGTCATTGCGCATCTTGACGGGTTGACGCCACGCGCTCAAAGCGTCGGGGCCGTTAATACGCTTTTTTTGAAAGACAACTTGCTGCTTGGGGACAACACGGATATGCTGGGATTTCTTGCCCCCCTTGCGGACAGGACAATTCCAGCGGCTCTTGTTCTTGGAGCCGGCGGGGTGGCCAGAGCTGTTCTTGCCGGACTGGCACTTGCAAAGGTAAAGAACATTACCCTTGCCGCACGAGATATTCACAGGGCGGCGTCCCTTGCCGGCGATATTCCCTGCCGGATTATCCCGTGGGAAGAACGAGTAGCGGCCCTGCACTCCATGCAAGAGGGGCTTATTGTAAATACAACCCCCCTTGGCATGCAGGGAGAACAGGAAAAAGAGAGCCCTATTCCAGGGAAAGCATGGATGCGCTGCATGCAACCAAGTGCATTGACAGCATATGATCTGGTGTATACTCCCCTTACTACAGTATTCTTGCAAGACGCCGCCAAAGCAGGCGTGGCAGTGCAAAATGGATTGGATTGTTTTATAGGACAGGGCCTTGAACAGTTTCGGATTTGGACGGGAATTTCTTTACCAGCGACCGAAGCGCGTATATTTTTAATGAACAAGACATCAAAACAGGCTTCCGTAGTACTGCGGGAGATAGATGGAGTTCAGAGCGAGTGAGCGTTCATCCCATGTTTTCAGGAAAGCAACATAAATATCCCCGCCCCGCTCGTGTCTGGCGCAAGCGGATACTCGTTGTTGCAGCTCTTCTCCTCATAGGCTGGGTAATCACATGGATATATCTTAATAGCGATGCTATTGTTGAATTTGTCACCGCTCCTTTCAGGTATTTTTCGCAGACGGTGCAAGCCCCGCCCCCGGCTCCAGCTCCGACTCCTGCGGTGCCACCCGCCAGGGGACGCAACGCCACCGGGCCAGTATCCCTTAGCTTAGGCGCTGTGGCCGGATCTGCCCTAAGTTCGCAAAAAAGCGCCGTGCAAGCAGCCTTTTCTTCTGGATATACAACCTCCACTTCCTCGCCCACCCCAGCCTCTACCGCTTCTCTCCTTGCTTCATCAGGAAGCGCCGCTCAAGCATCCTCTACCCTCGCCGCCTCCCAAGACTCTTCTCCCGCCGCCAAAACGGAAACTCCCGCACCTGCCAATACAGGCTCACTCTGGGGGCATCCCTTTGTAGGGTATAGTTTGAAGGAGATTACCCATGAATTGGCGGAGCACTATGCAGGACGGACTCCCAAAACCTGGGGGGAAAAAATGCCCGGCATAACCACGCATATTCCGATTAATCCCAAGGCCGCAGGGCCGACTGTAGCCTTAACCCTTGATGCGTGCGATGGAAAGGGAGATGCTGCTTATGATGCAGGATTGATCAGCTTTTTACGAGAAAAGAAAATACCTGCCACTCTTTTTGTTACAAGCATATGGGCAAAGAACAACCCGCAAACCCTCAAGGAACTTGCGGCGGACTCTCTCTTTGAAATAGGAGCGCACGGCACCCGCCACAAACCTTGTTCCATTACCGGCAAAGAGGCCTACGGCATAAAAGGTACAACATCTCTCACTGACCTTGTGGAGGAAGTGGAAGGCAACGCCCGTGATCTGCAACGCGCAACAGGCAAGCGTGTGCGCTGGTTTCGCTCTGGCACTGCCTTTTACGACGATGTTGCCGTTGCTGTAATTCAAGACCTTGGATTGAAAATTGCCGGCTATTCCATCTCTGCTGACGAAGGGGCCTCACTTTCTGCTGCCAAAGTACGCCATAAAGCCAGCGCAGCCAAAAATGGCGATATTCTTCTGGCTCACATGAACCACCCCTCAAGCGGAACCCGCGAAGGACTCAAGGAAGCCCTGACCCAGTTGCTGGAAAAAGGCTATGTATTTGTTCAGCTCAGCGATCAATAACTTACCGCTAGGTAGAATATTTTAGGAAGGACTGGGGGAGGGAACCCCAAGGTAGAATATTTTAGGAAGCACTGGGGGATGATCCCCTTGAGGTTCCCTCCCCCAGACCCCCTCCCTCCTAATCCGCAATTTGAGATCGTTGCACAATGGCTTCTGGAGCTTGCAGTGCAGTTGCCAAAGGCCATTGTGCAATGGCCTCTATATAGCGTGTTATTTCACTGGTGTTTTGTCTAACGTCAAAAAACAATATTTCAAAATTGCAATGTTCAATGAATGCCCGCATCTACCTTATGCGTCACGGCGCTTTGCCGCCTAATCCCCAGCGCCGTTTTGTGGGGCAGCAGGATATTTCGCTTTCAGAGCATGGGTGTGATCAAGCTGCTGCGTGGGAATCGCGTTTGCGGAAGATTTCCTTTGCTGCCTGCGTTTGTTCAGATTTGTCACGCTGCATGGAAACAGCGAAAAAAGTAGTGGGCGCACGCGCAATTCCCATTATCCAGGAACCCGCATTTCGTGAGCTCTCATTGGGAGCTTGGGAAGGGCTGACCCCTCAAGAAGTGGAGGAGCATTTTCCTGGGGCCTATGCCAAGCGAGGTGCTAATATGGCATACTTTCGTCCGGAAGGTGGGGAGTCATTTGCGGATTTGGCGCAGAGAGTGTTGCCTGTTTTTGATCAGTGGAGGCAACGGCACCTGGGACATCCCCTGCTTGTTGTGGCACATGCGGGAGTAAACCGTGTGATACTTGCCCGGACTATGTCCATTTCTCTCTCCGCAGTGCTGGATATTCCACAACCGTATGGCTGTTGCACCTGTTTGCCAGCAGTCGAAATTGGTTCTGACTGTTGATATCGCTTCCTATGGCGCGTCCGGGGGGGAGTACCGTTGTGGGGCAACGTGTATTGAGGCCATTGTGCAACGAACTCGTATTGCTGAGTGGTCAAGTGATGCAACCTCTTTCGGCAAAGAGAAGGGATTCTTTTGGAAATCCCAAATCGAAAAGTTTAGGGGAAAAGGGGTGGGGGTTCGGGGGGGGGGAAAAACCCCCCGTTCAAAGGGGGTTTTTGGCCGCCCCCGCAAGTTGTGGAAAGCCAGAGGGGTTTTTGAGTCGCCCGAGCTTT
>JAVBJS010000074.1:0-5238 GCA_031546885.1 Desulfovibrio sp. | reverse complement strand
CTTTATTTCAAAGCAGCTTCTGCTTTGAAATCATTCGATAAAAATTATGTCTTCTCTTGGCATTTAGCTCTTAAGAGCCTTCGGAAGACTTTTTAAGGGAAGACTAAACTGAATTTGCTGTATTGTGCAACGAACTCTATTAAAGAATGCATATCCTTTGAATTTATATCGTACCAGTTGACATGTAATTAATTAGGGGACTACAAGAAAGCCTACCGCTCCCTTTTCTTGAGTTCGTTGCAGAATGCAACAAACTCTGGCGATTGCGCAGCAAGCGCTCGCTTGCGGGCACCTGCTGCGCAGTTGCCGGAGGCCATTATGCAATGGCTTCTTTTTAGCAGACAGGTCAGTGGCGCACGTAGATACTCAGGGGGACAGTGTGAAAAAATCCAGTTTGCTCTACATTATTATTGCGTTTGTGATGGTGCTTATAACACAGAGTGTATTTATCTTACGCGCTGTGGAAGAAATGAACGGAGATGCACGCACCGTCAACTATGGCGGCCTGGTGCGGGGTGCAACACAACGACTTGTAAAGTTGGAAATGGCGCATACCCGCAATGACTCACTGATTGCCACGCTTTCCGGATATCTTGCAGGGCTACGCGGTGAAAAGAACGCCAGCGCTCTGACCTACATGGATGACCTGAACTTTCAAAAATCAATAGCAGAGCTGATTGCGATTTGGAGTGAACTGAAAGAAGCTATTTACGGCTTCCGAAACGGCACGGTTAGCGCGGAAGTATTGCTGGCCATCAGCGAGCGGCATTTTCATAAAGCCAATGAAGCAGTGGGCTATGCGGAATATCACTCAGAGGAGAAGCTGGTTGACGTAAAGGCACTCATTGGGCCGTGCATCGGGGTTACCGCCATTCTCCTGTGCATTGTGATTGCTCTGATAGTTATTATGAAGCAGGCAGATAAAAAACAATATGAGCTGTTGCTTGAAAACAACCGGCAACTGCAAAAAGCCATTACGCAGGCAGATATGGCGAGCAAGGCCAAGAGTGCTTTTCTGGCCAATATGTCCCACGACATTCGCACACCGCTCAATGGTATTATTGGCATGACAGCTATTGCCGGAGCGAACATTACCCAGCCAGATAAAATATCGGCATGCCTCAAGAAAATCAGCAATTCTTCCAAGCACTTACTTAATCTCATTAATGACGTTCTGGATATGGCGCGTATAGAAAGCGGTAAGTTCGCCTTAAATCACGCGGAATTCGCACTGCCGGAATTTATTGAAGATCTTGTTAACATTGTTCAGCCACAGGTGAAGGCGAAACAGCAACATTTTGATATTGCTGTGCAGAGTATCACACACGAGTACCTGGTGGGAGATGTGCTCAAGCTTAACCAGATTTTTATTAATATTTTGAATAACGCTATCAAGTTCACACCATCCGGCGGCACTGTTAAAATCAATATTCAAGAGTTGCCTGAACGCAAAAGTGGGTATGCCCATTTTCGATTCATCTGCTCAGACACGGGGATCGGCATGGATGAAGAATATCTGGCAACGATATTCGACTCTTTCTCTCGCGGGAAAGACCCTGAACTGGGCAAGATTGAAGGCACCGGGCTTGGAATGTCCATAGTCAAAAGTATTACGGACTTAATGGGGGCAGAAATCACGGTATCCAGTATCAAGAATGAAGGGACAACCTTCACTGTGGATCTGGATCTTGCAATCAGTGAACGCTCACACGCTGCAACCTGGAACGAGGAAGCCTTCAAAGGAATTCGGGCACTGTTTGTAGGTGACGGGCCAGCGTCTGAACAAATAGGGGCAGAGTTTGCGCATATGCTGATGCGTGTAAATTACGTGAGCGATGCCGCCACAGCGCTGCAAGCTATTACGCAGGCTGTAGCTGAACAGGACGAATACCAGCTAGCTATTTTGGACTGGAAAAATCCGGAAATGGACTGTATTGAGCTTGCGACAAAAATACGTGGCGCTGTCAAGCCCGACCTGCCCCTCCTGATTATCTCAGCCTACCACTGGATTGACATAGAAAAGGCAGCCAAAGCAGCGGGTGTAACAGATTTTATTTCCAAGCCCATATTCCAATCCGCATTGTTTTCCAAGCTTACGGCCTTGGGGCTTGCGGGCGCAGCCAATAGCGAGGCCGCACCCGAATGTGTTTTTTCAGATTCAACCTTGCATGGAGTGAGAATTTTGCTGGTTGAGGACAATCAACTGAATGTCGAAATAGCCGAAGAGCTCCTTTCTACTGCGGGGGCAAACGTAGATTCCGTATTTGACGGATTAGCCGCAGTTAAGGCATTTGCTGCATCCCCCGAAGGGCATTACCACATTATCTTGATGGATGTGCAAATGCCCATTTTGAACGGCTATGAAGCTACGCGGCAAATTCGTAGGCTTGCAGAGCGAAAAGACGCCTCGACTATCCCTATTGTTGCTATGACGGCCAACGCCTTCGACAGTGATGTAAAAGAGGCCATGACCTGTGGTATGAACGCTCATGTGGCAAAACCTATTGATGTTGGTTTGCTCCATAAAACAATAGCACGCTTACTGCAAGGCGCTTGCTAGGTAGTGTCGTCAAACGCAGATATTTTGTTCTCTGCCAAGGAAAAAGTATTTTTTATGAAGGGAGTGTACTCTTTGGTACTCGACCGGAATAAAATTTTTTTCTGACGCTGACAGAGGGCAAAAGAACCTATTTGACGACACTATCTAACATATTTTTATCTTACTTCCCTTCGTTGTATTGTTGATTGTGCTAAATGCCAAGAAAACAACACGCCAGGCGGGCGTCTGTTGGTGCATCCGTTAGGGCGGTTCAACTATTTCATAGTTAAACTGCTCTAACTGCTCTCTGGAGTAGTTGCCTTATGCCAAAAAATTTCCCGGCTCTTGAAATGGTCTTCGCGATAACCCGTAATACCGGCTAAAGGGCAGGCGTGCCCATCCACTTCATGCTGCATACGCTTGTGAACAGCATGAACAGCCTCACGCGGGGTGAGAAAAATATTTTCCCAGCCCACCGCTTTGATGACTCCGGTTCTATAGAGAACATTTTCCACAGCGCCGACAACCCCGCTAAAAGACATCTGAATCCCCGCTTTGGCAGCCGTTTGCACGAGTGAGGCGAGACTTTCTTCTCCTGAGGCGTCGAGCTGGGTAATGCCGGAGCAAACGAGATGAATATGCCGCAGGTGCTTTTGCCTTTTCATGCGGGTTAGGACATACTCTTCCAGCATGCCACAATTGCCAAAAAAGAGTGTACCCTGAAAGTGAATAATGGCAATGTGCCTGCATTCTTCAAGGCCGTAAGTGTCAATGTCGCGCAGGGTATTGTCTTGTCCGCAGCTAAGGGAAACAATGGTTGGATGCATAGAGCGATAAAAAAAGGATGCAAGGGAAAGGATAACCCCTATGGCAACGCCATAATCGAGATGGGGAGCAAAAAAAAGCGTTGCGCAAAAAGTAATGAGGGCAATACAGCCATCATGCCACTGGGCAATCCAGAGTTTTTTCAATTCCTTCAAGTGAACAAGATTGATAACAGCACGAATGACCACTGCCGCAAGCACAGGCTGCGGCACATAGGAAGCTGCATCGGTAAGGAAAAGAAGAGTGACCATGGCGGCACCGGCTGCAAATATGCAGGCCATTCCCGTTCGGGCACCGGCTGCAAGGTTTACGGCAGAACTGGAAAAAGAGCCTGCCACAGGGCCGGTGGAGCACAGCCCCCCTGCTATATTAGCAAATCCTTGCCCCACAAGAGCTTGGTTGGAATCAAGCCGAGCGCCTGTTTGATTGGCGGCACTTTTGGCAATAAAAATGGACTCTGCAAAACCGACAAAGGCAATAATAATGGCCTGGGGCAGAAGGAGCAGCAAGTTTTTCCAGGAAAAATCGGGGAGCGAAATACGTGGCAGGCCCGAAGGCATCTTTCCCACCACATCACCGCCGGCTGTGACGGCTATACTCGACAGAGAGGGGGCCACCCCTGTGATGCGAAGGCGCCAGGTTTTACCGTCCAGCAAGGCAGCCGGCGGAACGGCTATTTGAGGAGTTATCTCCGCAGCGATACCGGGACTGTGCGTGGCGTAGAGATGCAGAGCGCCGTCCGGCTGGCGGTGCCCGACAAAAAGCATCTGATGAAGCTGATCTTTTTCAAGAGACATGTTGCGCATAATATTTTCAACAATAGCTTTCCGTTCTTGCGCCTTAAATGTTCGCGCAAGGGTTTCAATGCGCGTTCCTTCAGGGAGGGATGCCGCCTCCGAGGCCTCTTTGGCAAAGGCTTCTAGCTCTGTTTTTTGTTGCGCAAGAGCGCGCAGCAAGGTTTGCGCCTCAAAGGATTGGATTTGCTCAATATCGACATTGATTTTTTCTTCAAAATGCAGGGCAAAGGAAAGCAAGGTTGTGCAGACAACAGCCAGAAGAACTGATGGCAGGCGCGGAGCAAATTTCTGCGCACCATACATAATAAGCAGAGCAAAAACAGCCATAAGCAGAGAAGGTGCGTGGACATATTGCCAGACGGCATCGACTGTTTTGGGAATAATAGTGTACTGCGGGCCTGATGCATCAATAACAACACCAAAGAGCTTGGGTAACTGACTGACGGCAATAATAATAGCGGCTGCGTTGGTAAAACCAAAAATAACCGGCAGGGATAAAAAATTTACCACCATGCCAAGACGAAGCAATCCAAGGCCAACCTGAATGCCTCCCACCAGCAGGGTCAAGAGCGCCGTGTAGGCGAGGTATCCTTCCGGCCCGCTAATGGCCAGTGGCTCCAGTGCCGCAGCCGTCATAAGGGAAATAACAGCCACAGCTCCTATCACCATATGGTTGCTGCCTCCCCATAGCCCCCCCACGGCAGTGGGAAGCAGTGCAGCATAAATGCCGTAATAGGCAGGCAACCCGGCAAGCTGAGCATTGGCCATAGACTGCGGAATAAGCACAAGAGCTACGGTTAAACCGGCAAAAAGATCAGCCTTGAATATATCTGCGGAATATTTTTTTAACCAACTGTGAAATGGAAAGAGAAAGCTAGCAAATCCGCTCATATAGAGATCCTATAGGGATATTTTTTGTGGGTACGTGTGATTATTGAATATTGAGTCATACTTTACAATGCACATATTGGAGTTCGTTGCACAATGCAACGAACTCTGGCGGTTGCGTAGCAAGCGCCCGCAAGCGGACAGCGCAGCGTGCCTTTCTTTCGAAATCCGCTACGGCTTCTAAAGTAT
>JAVBJS010000002.1:0-36075 GCA_031546885.1 Desulfovibrio sp. | reverse complement strand
ATGTCCTCGACCCAGAGCAAAAAAGGCATTTGACGCAGCTATTGACCGCGAACATCCTTATTTATGGATAAGTTCTTAGAATTCGCTGCATTGTGCAACGAACTCTGGCGATTGCGCAATGGCCTTGATTTAGGGAGCTTCATGTGGTTTTTTATTTTTGCACCCTCCTTATTCTGTTTATAGGGGCTTTTGCTTCTCTGGTTACTGGCGGCGATCGAGCCAGGCGTCTGGCCCCGGCCTGCGGCGTTATTGCCTGCGCGCTGGGAGTTTTTTTTGCCGTTACCCTGCTTACCGAGGGCATTACCTTATTTGCGCGTATTGACCTGCCTTTGCCTCTGGGGCAGCGCCTTTTTCATATTGACCCCCTCTCCGCAGTCTTTTTATTGCCTGTTTTCATTTTGGGTGGTGTGGGCTGTTTCCTTTTGCCGGATTGCATGGAGAAGCTATGGCATAATGACGCCAGCCGAAACCTGTCGGAAAGCATACAGGCGCGACGGCAAGGGGCTTTTGGCTTCTTCTTTTTGCTTCTCATTGCCAGCATTATCGTGGTGCTGACAGTAGCAGATGGCATCTTTTTTCTTATATCCTGGGAGGTTATGTCTCTCACTCCCTTTTTTTTACTCTTGTTGTATGATATCAATGCCAAGATCCGTTTTTCCGGGTGGGTTTACCTTATAGTTGCTCATTTGGGGGCTTTGCCCTTACTCTTGCTGTTTGCCATGCTCTCTGTGGAGAGCGGAGGAAGCTCCTTTTTTGTCTATGCTTCCATGCAACAATGGCAGCATTCCGGGTGGTTGTTTTGTCTTGCTTTGCTGGGGTTTGGGGTAAAGCTTGGGTTGTTTCCACTTCATATCTGGATGCCGGAGACGTACCCGGCGGTTCCGCGTTCTGTGTCTGTGGTGCTTTCTGGAGCCATGATTAACGTAGGAATTTACGGATTGCTGCGTATCTTGAGCTTTCTTGGCACCCCTGAGCCGTGGTGGGGGTATATGCTTATGGCGGTGGGCGGAATCTCTGGCCTTTTGGGTGTTCTTTTTGCGTTGACCCAGGCTGATATCAAGCGTTCCCTTGCGTATTCCAGCGCTGAAAATATGGGAATTATTTGCTTATCCCTTGGGGCGGGACTTGCTGCAAGCCATTCCAATTCCACGGTTGTGCTCTTGTTTGTGGGCGGCGCTCTCTTGCATATGTGGAACCATTCGCTTTTCAAGAGCCTGCTTTTTCTTGGGGCCACCACCCTGGAGGGGCGCGTGGGAACTGTTCTGCTGCATCAGCTTGGAGGGTTGCAAAAGCGAATGCCTGTAACGGGCGCGTGTATGGCTCTTGGCTGTGTTGCCATTGCCGGACTTCCTCCTTTAAGCGGTTTCATGGGCGAGCTGCTTATGGGGCTTGGATTTGCCTTTGGCAGTAAGGCTATGCATGGTACAGAGAGCGCTCTGCTGCTTTGGGCAGGGCTGTTTGCTCTTGTCGCTATTGCCGGATTGGCTCTTTTTTGCTTTACCCGTCTTTATGGATTGGCCTTTTTGGGAGCACCTCGGAGTGAGCTTGCAGCCATAGCCACGGAAGAGCCAAAGCTTTCCATTCGTCTTGTTATGAGTTTTCTGGCCCTGTGCTGCCTTGCCCTGTGTCTTGCCTCGCCCTTTGTCTTTCGCCTTTTTACCCCTGTGCTGCATTCCTTTATGCACAGGAGTAAACTTCCCGCACTTACGCAAGGCGATTTCGCCTTTGTCGAAACCACACTCTGGTATGGCGCTGCGGCCTGCCTTGCGCTGATTGGATTTATGGCGATGTTACTTGTCTTGCAGCGGTGGGTGTTGCGCCGTAACGGGTACACCCATGGCCCCACCTGGGATTGTGGGTATATTGCCCCAGCAGCGCGAATGCAGTATACAGGGGGTTCCTTCGCGCACTCCTTGGCTGGCATGTCCCGGTATTTTCTGCGACCCCAGATTGTAACTCCTCTGGAAAGTGTAAGCTCACTTTTTCCCTCTCAAAGTCCGCCCGCTGTGGCGCAATTCGCTGTTCCCGACTGGATTTTGCTGGCCTGGGGCAGGTTTTTCAATTTAACCATCGGCCGAGTGGCAGATGCCGGCAAGGCGCTCCAGCATGGCATAGTCAATGTGTACATCCTTTATATTCTTTTAGCCTTGATTGTTGCCCTTACCTGGGCTTTGGAGCAGGCATGACCACGCAGCTCTTTTTTTCTTTGGCCGCTCTTGCTGTCTCTCTTCTTTTTGCCCCTCTTTTGCCTGGCATTATTAACAGAGTGAAGGCAAAAATGGGCGGACGACAAGGGCGACCGCTTTTGCAGCTTTATTACGACCTGAATCGCCTTGTGCGGAAGTCTCCGGTTTATCCACAAATATCATCCTGGGTTTTTATGGCTGGCCCCGTTGTAGTGCTTGCTACCACCTCTGCGGCTCTTTTTCTCATTCCTTCCGGGGGGATAGAGGCTGTAGTGAATTTTTCTGGGGACTGTATCTTGCTGGCAGGGCTTCTTGCTCTGGGGCGCTTTGCCATGATTCTGGCAGCGCTTGATACCGGAAGCGCCTTTGAAGGAATGGGAGCAGCCCGTGAAGCGCTTTTTTCTGCGCTGGCAGAGCCCATCTTTTTACTGGCCCTGGTTCTTCTTGGATATAACGCCGGGGACTGGTCTCTTTCAGCGATGCTTAATGGCGTTGTCTCCTCGGTATGGGCGGCCCGGTGGCCTTTTTTCCTCCTGATAGCCCTTGCTCTGTTCTTAATCATGCTGGTAGAGAACAGTCGCATTCCAGTTGATGACCCCAATACGCATCTTGAGCTTACCATGATTCATGAGGTCATGATTCTTGATCACAGCGGGCCGGATCTTGCCATGCTTGAATATGCGGCTTCCTTGAAATTATGGTTATTTTTACTGCTTATTTCCGGGGTAATCATGCCGGTATTTGGTGATCCTCTTTTTACTGTAGCGGGGAAGCTTGGCCCTGAGGGCTTGTTTGGCATTTGTGTCAATCTTGGCGCAACCCTTCTCTGTGTGCTCGGGCTTGCCATTTTGGTAGGACTGGTGGAATCGTTGATGGCCCGGCTTCGCATGGGGCGCATACCGCAGATACTCACCCTGGCAGGCGCTTTTGTTTGTCTGGCCGGTCTTATTGTATGGAGGCATGGATGATGGCATTTTCCTATGCGACAGAAACTTTGCAGCTCATATTTGGCGTTTTGGCTGTCACAAATCTTTGCCTGCTTGCTGCGGAGCGCCAGCGTTTGGCCATTCAGCTTATCACCATCCAAGGATTCTTGCTTGGCTTCATTCCCCTTGTGGCCCATGCAGAAGCGCTCACCCTGCACCTTGTTCTGATTTCTTTTGTTTTTCTTGCCGTCAAGGGTATTGTTATGCCCAAATTGCTTCTGGGCACCTATAAGAAGCTCCCTCCGGAAATACCCGGCAAGGCCTACCTCGGCAGTACTGCCTGCGTACTTGCCGGTCTTGCCGGGTATATCTTCTCGCTGTGGGTAAGCACGCGCCTTGGCATAACGGACAACTCACTGTTCTCGCTTGTTTTTCCCATGGCGTTTGCCACTATTTGCACAGGGTTGCTTCTCATTGTCACACGCAAGCAAGCCCTTTCCCAGATTTTCGGTTATCTGGTTATGGAGAACGGTATCTATCTGCTCGGCGTTCCTTCCGCGCACTCCAATCCTGTTTGGCTGGAGCTGTCCATACTCCTTGATATTCTGGCGGGTCTCTTTGTCATGGGTATTGCCATTCACCATATCCACAAGGCCTTTGATACGACAGATGTAGATTGCTTCACCGCCTTGCGTGATTAGCTTCATGTATCCCACCCTTTATCCAACGTAGTTGCTATGAATATCCAGCATGTTCTGCGCCTTGCTTTGCCGGTGCTACTGGGATATTTCCCAGTAGGTTTCGCCTTTGGCATCCTTGCTGTACAAAGCGGCATGACGCCTGTAGCTGCGGGACTCATGTCTTTATGTGTCTATGCGGGTTCGGCGCAGCTTATTGCTGCGGGGATGATCGCGGATGGCGTGGGTATAGCTTCCATTGTTATGACCACATTCATAGTAAATTTGCGACATTTACTTATGTCAGCCGCGATGGCTCCATATTTACGCCGGTGGTCAAAACCGCTTCAGGCATGGTTTTGCTTTCAAATGACGGATGAAACCTTTGCGGTGAATCTTGGGCAGTTCAGCTCACGCGAGGTTCCTGTCGCTGAAACGCTTGTCTTTAATAGTCTGGCGCATTTTGTCTGGGCCATAAGCGGAGTTGCGGGCGCATTTTTTGGTGATATTATTGGCAATATTAAGCCGTATGGGCTTGATTTTGCGCTTCCCGGCATGTTTATAGCTCTGCTTTTGCCGCACATTCGCGTTCCGCGCAGACTGCTTGCCATGTGTCTTGCCGCGCTTTTTTCTGTTACCCTTGCCACTGTAGGGGTCGGGCAATGGAATGTTATGCTGGCGACTGTTCTTGCGGCTACCATTGCCGCCTTTTGTCCCATGGGAAGAAGCACTCTACAGCGCTCGTCTGTGGAGGAAGAGGCATGAGTGACCATATTTTGTTGATAATAGGAATGACGCTGGTAACATATATACCGAAGGCGCTTCCGCTTATGCTGCTTTCATCACGCACTCTGCCGGAGCGGTTCATGCGCTGGCTTGAGATGATACCTCCGGCTGTGCTGGCGGCTTTGCTCGCACCTGAGCTTCTTCTTCAAACTATAGAGGGTAAAAAAGTATTTTTTCTGGCCTTTGGCAATGTTTTTTTGCTGGCGTCCATCCCCACTCTGGTGATAGGCTGGTTTACACGCAGTTTTTTTGGCACTGTTGCTTTCGGCATGGCAACTGTTGGGCTACTGCGTTATCTTGGACAGTAGTCCTTTTTGTTAGAAAATAGTTTCCATTCATAAATAGCCCCTTTCAGGAGACATCCATGCGTTGTTTTTTTCGTTCCACCATTGCGACAGCGCTCGCACTGTTTGTTGCAACAGCTTCCCTGTCCATTTTTTCGACAAAAGCCATTGCAGCGGATGCCTCTGATGAAGCCGCCATTCGAGCTACTCTTACTAAGGTCTTGCGAGAAAATCCCGACCTTGTCTTGAATATTCTGCGTGACCATAGCGAAGACGTGCTGGAAATAGCCCAGCAGGGAAACATGCAGCGTAAGCGTAAAAGTCTTTTGGCACAGTGGGAACAAGATGCCCTGACTGTCAAAAAAGTAAATACGGAAGGCCATGCGAGCAAGGGGCCGCAAAATGCGCCCGTTACCATTGTTGCGTATTCCGACTTTACCTGCCCATTCTGTCGCAGTGCCGACCAGGTAATTACGCAGCTTTTACCCAAGTATAAAAACAAGGTGCGCTTTGTTTTCAAGCCCCTTCCCAAGGAAGGCCTGCCTATTTCCGTCGCTGCGGCAAGGTATTCTACTGCGGCTTTTTTACAGGACTCTACCAAGGCCTGGCAATTTTATGAGATGATCTTTGCCGGCATGGAAAGCCTGGAACAGGATGGAGAAAATTTTTTAAAGGCCACTGCTGCAAAGGCGGGGCTTGATCTTAAGCGCCTTCTGGCGGATGCATCCAGCCCAAAAGTGCAGGCAAGTATTGATGCAGACAGGGCAGAAGCAGATTCCATGCAGGTTCCTGGGACACCTTACTTTTTGATAAACAACCTCGTCGTGCGTGGGGCATTGCCCAAAGAACTTTTTGAAGAAGCTATTGAAATGGCACTGAGGATTAAGAAATAATACGAGTGAATCTCGACGAAAGTTTTTTAAAGTCATCCCAATGGACTGAGAAAACTTACTTTTTACTATTATTCACTCAAATTATATCTGAGATTCAATTTATGATGTGCCATGAAAAAAAGTAATTTTAACTCCTCCAACAGTACAGTCAGGCTTTGGATAGAAGGTGAACTCACGCGCCTTGGCTTTGGGATGAGGGGAAAACTAATTCTTCTTTTTATTGTCATTAAGGTTATACCTCTACTTCTGCTTACTTGGGTTGCCTGGAATCAATCTTCGATTTTGGGTGCTGAAATGCAGAATTCTATCACAGCGCTTACGCAACGAACTCGAGATATTTTGGTTCAGGGGGGAAGCATCGCTGTTGCCGATGCTGTGCTGGCCCTTGACGAGCGCGCCCGCGACGATATTGAACGAATGACGGCCGATACCGCCTTTCGTATTGCAACCTTTCTGTACGACCGGGATAATGACATTCGCACAGCGGCAATTCTTCCGCAAAACTCTTCAGCGTATGCTCTTTTTTTAAAGAGCCGCACAGGCAGGCTGATAGAGCCATCGGAATGGGAATTGGCCCCGGGGGGAAGCGCCTGGCAATTGGCTAAAGGAGAAAAAAAAGAGACGGGAGCGGGGAACATTGTTTCTTCCAACAGAGAAAATTCGTTTAATTTTCACTACCGGCAGGCAACGTCTTTTGCGTATGAGAGCCGACCTCTTTTTCTGGAAATTACCCTGCTTGATCTTAATGGAAAAGAAATTCTCAAGGAAACAACCTCCCCACTCATGAATCCAACGTTGCGAGATATCTCACAACAGAAAAATACCTTTGCTCAGTCGGAATCATATTTTGAGGAGCTTAAAAACTTACGGCAGGGCGAAATTTACGTCTCCACTGTTATTGGGGAATATGTGGGTTCGCGGGTTTTGGGGGCATACACCCCGGCAAGCGCCGCCCAGGCGGGCGAAGCCTTCGCCCCGGAAAAATCCGCATACGCCAGTGATGAAAATCCTTTGGGCAAGCGTTTTAAAGGTATAGTTCGCTGGGCCACGCCGGTTGAGCACAACGGAGTTATCACCGGCTATGTGACCTTGGTTCTTGACCATGATCACCTTATGGAATTTACCGCGCATATATCCCCAACGCAGGAAAATTATCTGCTGAAGCCATCTGTTTTTGACGCTTCCGCTGCCGCCATGTGGGATTATAAAGGTCGCAACATTGCACATCCGCGGCATGCCTTCATTGTTGGGTATGACGCGGCAACCGGCAAGCCGCAAGTACCTTGGCTTGATTCTGAACTGTATGCTGCATGGAAGGCAAGCGGGAAAGACTATGCTGATTTTATTGAAGACTCTCCCACATTCTCTGATCAGTCCACCGCCAAGCACCCTGCCAAAGAGTCTAGCCAGAAGGGCCAGGTGGGGCTGGATTGCCGGTATCTGAACTTTGCCCCACAGTGTACCGGCTGGTTTGACCTTACCCAAAAAGGAGGGCTTGGCTCCTTTACCCTCTTGTGGGGCAACTCTTGGAAGGTAAGCAGTGCGGCAGCTATTCCCTACTACACGGGCCAGTATGCCAATTCATCTCGGGGCTTTGGCATTGTCAGCGTCAGCGCTGCGCTCGAAGAATTTCATCGTCCAGCCATTGAAACAAAAAAGAAGATAGATACATTTATCTCCAAGACTGAGCAGTCCTTGCATGGCTCCATGCTTGAGAGCCACAGCCTCATTGGTAAGCATATTTTTCATACTGCATTAAGCCTGAGCGCAGCAACGGTCATTATGATTCTGGTTATTATTCTTATGGCCATAGCCGTTGCCTCCATGTTCACCAGCAGTATTCTTAATCTCACTGCGGGTATTGCCCGTTTTCGTTCTGGTGAGCGGCAGTTTCGCTTTCATTCTCCCCTCAAGGATGAAATAGGCACTCTGGCAGATGCCTTTGACGATATGGCAGATGAGCTTGTGGACAGTGTTACCGCGCTTTTAGCCATTATTGATCTGGATTATAAAGTCATTTATATGAATGACGTATCGCTGCTTTCTCGCGGCAACATACCCCTTGAAGAGCTGGTTGGTAAACCATACCAGGAGTCGCGTTTTTTCCCCTGGGGGTCGCGTTATTGCCCTATTCGCGCTTTAAAGGAAGGAACCACCGCGGAAGTTTGGTATAACAAAGGGAACAACAGGTACTATCAGGGAAGCGCCAGCCTGCTGCTGAATAAAAACGGAGAAAGCATCGGTTACATTATCGCCGGAACAGACATCACAGAAATGGCTCTGCGCCAGAAAAAAATAGAAGAGCAACGAGCCTTTCTTGATACAATTCTGTCGCAATCGCCTGATTTTATTTGGTATAAGGATCTTTCTGGAATTTATCTTGCAGCGAACCTGCGCTTTGCCGCCATTGTGGGTAAAAATGTGGAAGAGATTGTGGGACAAGCTGATACGCTTATTCTTCCTCCTCACATTCTTGCGGAGGATGAGGCACGGGAAAGTGAGGTGCTGCGGTCAAAAGAGGTTTCCTTTGCCGAAGAGCGCATTGTGTTTGCTGACGGGCATTCAGAGATTCATGAAGTTGTCCGTACTCCGGTGTATAATGCTAATGGCGATATTGTGGGTATTCTTGGGGTGGGCCGGGACGTTTCAACGCGGGTTACTGTTGAGCATGAATTGCGCAAAACGCAAAATGAGCTGGAAGTCGCAGTTGTCACTGCTAACCGTGCCAGCGCTTCAAAAAGCGAATTTCTGGCCCGTATGAGTCATGAAATCCGTACGCCCATGAATGCCATTATCGGTATGACAAAAATCACCAAGCGTAAGCTGGAGGCCTGCACTTCTATCGTACTTCCAGAAGTGGTTGAGCACGTCACACAAATCGAAGTTTCTGCGCAACATTTGCTGGGGCTGTTAAATGACATTCTTGATATTTCTAAGATTGAAGCAGGTAAAATCGAACTTGGAAACGAAGCCTTCAACCTGACAAAACTCATTGAGAGCGTGGTAGCTATTATCACTCCGCGGTGCGTTGAGAAGAATATTACCTTTGTCACGCATTCCGAGTCACTCACCTGGGATTTTTTCCGAAGTGACCCCCTGCGCCTGCGTCAGGTTCTTATCAACCTTCTTGGCAATGCCGCCAAATTTACGCCTGAGTGTGGTACCATCACCTTTACTGTGGAACAGCTCGCAATGAATAATGGAAAAATGCAGTTCCGGTTCGCTGTAGAAGACACAGGTATTGGCATAGCAAAATCGGTACTTCCTCAACTGTTTACCCCCTTTGAGCAAGGTGCGAGCAGCATTACTCAAAATTATGGCGGGACAGGGCTGGGACTTTCCATAAGTCGTTCCATTGTCCGTTTGCTTGGCGGTGATATTTCCGTTACCAGTGAACTTGGACACGGTAGCTGTTTCGCCTTTACTCTCTGGATTGATGAGGAGCTTACGCCGGTTAGTGAAGCTCTGGAATGTTCTACTCCCGCTTCTCTCCAAGGAAAACGCCTATTGCTCGTTGATGACGTCAATATCAACAGGATTATTGTTGTTGAACTTCTCAACGAAACAGGACTGCTCATCGATGAGGCAGGGGACGGTGAAGAAGCTCTCGCCATCTTTAGCGCATCAGATCCATTTTATTACGATATGATTATTATGGATGTGCAAATGCCCAAAATGAGCGGCTATGAGACAGCCCAGGCCATTCGCTCCTTGCAACGCTCAGACGCCACTGTGCCCATAGTAGCCATGACCGCAAATGCCTTCAAAGAAGATGTGGATACAGCCCTTGCCAGCGGTATGAATAACCACCTGGCAAAACCCCTGGAGCTTGATAAGCTCATGGCTATGCTGCATATGTATATGTCGCAGCAATAAACATAAAAAAAGAGGCCATTGTGCAATGGCCTCTTTTTAGGGTATTTAGAACTTATCCATAAATAGAGACCGTTGCACAATACAATGAACACTATTTCGTTGGCCCTTAAAAACAAAATGCCAAGAGAAAGCGTAATTTTTATCGAATGATTTCAAAGCAGAAGCTGCTTCGAAATAAAGGCACGCTACGCTGTCCGCTTGCGGGCACCTGCTGCGCAGTTGCCAGAGGCCATTGTGCAATGGCCTCAAATAAGGCGAGCGTGTGGCGAGAGCAAGGAAAATGGTTTTTTTGCGGAGGGAGTGGACTCTTATGTCCTTGACCCAGAGCAAAAAAAGGCTTTTGACGCAGCTATTGACCGCGAACATCCTTATTTATGGATAAGTTCTTATTGTTTATACCTTTTTTACAGGCTGGCTGAACATAGCCAAAGCTTCCCGCATTTCGCTGGTGAGTCTGGTTTGCGCGGCGGCCTGAATCTGCTCTGTGGAGGAGCCAAACTGCCCTGCGCGAATGGCGTAGATTTGTTTAATAAGCGCTTGTCCTGCACGATTAAAGGTATCCATTTCCGGGGCATCGGCCTGAAGTGAATCAGTCCCTACTTTGGAGACGGCACGGCTTATGATGCGAGCTGCTCCCACCGGCCCATGCTGCACAGCGGTACTGAAAAGAACTTCCTGAAGCGCCGGATGCATCTTCTCAAAGGCCAATCCTGTATTTTCCGCAATGGCGCTCATGGCTGGCTGGAAATGGCTGGTGCGAATAAAGTCTGTTTGTAGATTTTCAAAACGCTCGGGCTGCTCCTGAGCTATTTCTTTCCAGATGGCAGGCATTCTTCCTGAGCGGCTTCCGGTATTTGCCGCGCCTGCGGAGCTGAGACGATCTGCCAAATCCGGCGCGTTATCGCGTAAATAACTTAAGAAACCTGCCATAGTTCCTGCGCGTGAAGCTATCTGAAACTTACCGTAAGAGGTGCCGCCTGTGCGGTCATAGCCAATGGCGGCAATGCCGTCATCTCCCGATTCATAGCGAGCGGCCAGGACGCCTATTTCCTCGGTGCCTTTAAGGCCGGCTATGTTTTGGGAGGCCATGGCATTTCTGCGACGAGCCTGCTGCACATCATTAAAGGCCTGAAACATGGATTGCGTGGAAGGGCCGCTTAAGAGTT
The DNA here is from genome assembly GCA_031546885.1 of Desulfovibrio sp. Lineage (GTDB taxonomy): Bacteria > Desulfobacterota > Desulfovibrionia > Desulfovibrionales > Desulfovibrionaceae > Frigididesulfovibrio. The sequence goes on along the minus strand of JAVBJS010000002.1, from coordinate 25,281 downwards.
GCGATTCCATAGCAAGTTCAGAGGTTTTTTTACGCCCACCGTTTTGCTTTATCCCCCCCTGCCGCGTAAGGTATTGCGCATCTGCTTCGCTGGAGGCAGGAAGTGTTGTGGGGTTTGCAAAATATCCTTCCGCCGTCTGTCCGATACGGGTTCCGGGGGGAAGGGAGCTCAAGGCCCGTAGAGGATTCTTTTCCTGCTCCATAACCTTTGAGACCATGGCGGCATTGCGCGGATCATTCATGTCCATTCCGGGCTTGAGGGACGCTGCTGCTCCCTGCCCGCCATATTGCTGAGTCCTGGCGACCTCTTGCAAGGCAGGGTTTCGCGCTTGCAGCCGGGTATCTTCCATGCCAAAACCAAGGTTGCGCCCGGTAATGGGGGTGGTGATGCGCCGTGCGGCCTGCTTGCCCATGCCAATACTGCCCGTGCGGACAAGGCCTTCGCCTTCGGCAGGCATCTGGGCCTCTGTCAAATTTTTGTCCATGGAGGCAGCGCGCCGCACACCGTTACGCTGCTGGTTTTGTGCAGGTGCAGACGGAATGGGAGCATCAAGATTTATTCGGGTATCACGAGACGAAAAACTGCCTGCAAGGGGAGTTTCCAGGGCAGCGGAGAAAAGATCCGCACCTGCCACAGGTTTAAGCGTCCTCTGTGAGGAAAGGCCGGGGGAGACTGCTGTTGGAGCGATGCGCATTTCACCCACGTTGTTAAGGCGTGGCATGCTCCGCCTTGCTGTGCTCTGCATGGGGGCTGCTACAGCGTTTTGTGCGGGCGCAGTATTTTGTGACGGTGCAATAGTTTGTGCCGGTGTAACGGTTGGAGCGGAAAGCGTAGCCGCTTGAGCCTGCGCACCCCCCCCGGGAAGAAAGGAGGCAAAGTTTTTTTCACGGATACCGCGTTCCATGCCAAGGTTCTTACTGTTGGCACGCGCTCGCGCCGGGGGTAAGATTCCGTCCCCTAGGGTAAGTGTTGGCTTTCCGTTGACCATGTTCTTTCTCCTACAAAGTAGAGCATTTCACCCTATAATACCGATTTCAAACAAAAATAGCACCGGGAATTGAAATAGCGGATCTGGAGCAGTTTGTACTTCTCCAGAAATAAAAGATACAACAAACTTTACATATATAAGCAAAATGTATACCAACTCACAGTGGTCTGGTTTATTTAGATTTTTTATATCGTAAAACTTCATCTGTGTTTTTTTGTCAATTTTTTGATATATTGCCTCGAAAGTGTCGCCAGCTAACGCGGTATCTTTCTCTGCCAAGGAAGATATATTTTTTACGGCAGGAGTGTACTCTTTCGCACATGACAGGAGGTCATTGCACAGTGCCCTTGGCACCTGCTGCACAACCGCCAGAGTTCGTTGCATTGTGTAACGAGTTCCTCATACGATGCTTCCGCCTCAGCGGTATCTCGCCCCTCTTGACAATAAGGCCATTAAACTCTTAAGTTTAAAATTAAAAAATGGTATTAAGTATGCATCTTCATGTCGTACTTAATTTGTTACTGATAAGTATCTTTAAGGAGACAGAATATGGCTATACAATCTTCCTCTTCCAGCGGAACCAAGCGGAATCTCAAGGATTCAGGCCGTGCTGTGCCTGCGAAAGAAGCGAAGGGATCTAGCCCTTTGAAAACTCCAGAAGGTGAAGCTGTTCCGGTATATTTTGCGGATTTTCGGGCGCGGGCGGCCAAGGAAAGCCGCAGTCAAAAAATTGTGCGTCTTTTTGAGGCAGCGGGCTTTTCTGGTATGATTGGGCAGGGCGACATAACTGCTATTAAGGTGCATTTTGGGGAGCGCGGAAACGATACTTTTGTGAATCCGGTTTTTGTTCGGACAGTGGTGGACTCTCTGAAGTCTGTCGGAGCGCGCCCTTTCATCACGGACACGAATACCCTGTATAACGGAAGCCGCCATGACGCCGTGAGCCACCTTGAAACCGCTCTGGAGCATGGCTTTGGCTTTGCCACGGTGGGGGCGCCCCTAATCATTGCCGATGGATTGCGGGGGGGCAGCTTCTCATCTGTTGATATTGCCAAAAAGCATTATGCCTCTGTTAAAATAGCTGATGCCATTGTGGAAGCGCATAGCATGATGGTGCTTTCTCACTTTAAGGGTCACGAGCTTGCAGGGTTTGGTGGGGCTATCAAAAATCTTGCCATGGGCTGTTCTCCTTCACAGGGCAAGTGTGAGCAGCATGCCTCGCGCTTTTTTGTAATGCCTGAAACGTGTATTGCCTGTGGCCTGTGTATGGGCAACTGTCCTGCTAAAGCTATTTCCTGGGCTCCCCTTGAAGGCGGGGCTTCTCCTGTTAATTCCAAGGGAAAAGCTGCCAGCATTGATAAAACCCTGTGCGTTGGGTGCGGCGAGTGCTTGACCGTATGCAAACCCAAGGCCGTAAGCATTGACTGGGCAACGGAGATAGTACCCTTTAATGAGCGCATGGCAGAGTATGCGCTTGGGGCTGTTATCGGAAAAAAGGGAAAGGTAGGTTATATTAATTTTCTCATGAATATTACACCGGATTGCGACTGTGTTCCTTGGAGCGACGCTCCTCTTGTGCCGGACATTGGCATTCTGGCATCTACCGATCCTGTGGCACTGGACGCGGCGTGCTATACCCTTGTTAATGGGCAGCAAGGCTTTGCTCACTCGCACTTGCAGACGAACCATGCGCCGGGGCAGGACAAGTTTAAGGGAACATGGTCATATACCGCTGGCGAGGTACAATTGTCCTATGCGGAGCATATCGGCCTTGGCAGTACATGTTATCAATTGATTTCCATATAATACTACGATGAATGTCTTTATAATGCTTTTGCGCCGCTCGTACTGGCAGCTTTGTCTTCTCCTTTTGTTTTGCCTTGCTTTTACGCCAGAAAAAGTTCATGCGGCCGCGTTGGCGGAAGATCATACGATTCTGTACTATCTTATTGAATTGCAGCGGCATAAAGGTGTGGACTGTAACGGAGCCGCCACACCTCCCCTTCCTTCCCTTACCCCTTCCAAGGAACTGCGCAGGATAGCGGAAAATATTGCAACTACTGAATCTCAACAGGGGGCAACAGAGCTGCTTGCTGCAAATGGTCTTTCTGGAGTCACCGTTTTCATGGGAAAAGTTTCTGGCACAACGCCGCAACAGGCTCACGACAGGCTACGGGAAGAGTATTGCCCTTCCCTTATGAATGGGGAGTACCGCTACATTGGGGGGGTGAACCGGAATGGGATATGGACACTGCTTATGGCGTCTCGATCGCCCCAATCTCCTCAGTTTTCTAATGGCGAAACTGCACCTTCCTCCGCTGGGGAGCCTGGAGCAGCCCCCGCGCCATCTGCCTCTGATCAACCGGCAGGAGCGGTGAATGTACCTCCCCATGCCCCGGAGGCTTCTTTTGTAGGGGGGGAATCAGCCCCCCTTGCCCCCTCACCCCTCCCGGAACAGGGAGTTCCCGAATACGCGCAGCCACGCCCAGGGGTTACTCCGCTTCGTGAAAGCACAGAGCCGCATCCGGTAGACCTCTTGCCGGGAAATGCTTCCCCTGGCGGGACTTCTTCCGATCCTGCCCCCGCTCTTTCCTCTCCTTCTCCACAGGGGGAGCAGGAGCCCTCCTTACGCGATATGCCTGGTGCGGATAAGCGCACCAGCATTACCTATCCAGCTCAAACCACCCCGCATTCTCCGGCATCATCGTATACGCTTCCCCCGGCAGCGCCGTTATCTCCTGCCGGAGTGGAGGCTTTCGGGAATACTGAGCATGAAGAACCCCTGCCGGACATAGGGCACAAACAACAGAAGCAACCTGCGCCTGCTTCTTCCCGTAAAGGGATGCGCGTTCAGTAGGGGAGTTCGTTGCACAATGTCACGAACTCTGGCGCTTGCCAGCACCTGCTGCGCAGTGGTCTTGAATAGCGAATAGTTGATAAATATTATTCTATATATATTGTTGCAACCGTGCTGGTTGACGTGATAGAGTAATCTATCTTTCGTATTTTGCATAACTTAAAGTTCAGCTTTCTAAAATATACTGCGATATGCTTATAAAGGGTTAAGTGCTATGTCAGCCAGTCAGTTCCCCATGCTTGCCAATTTGCCGGCACCTGTTGTGGTAATAAATGCCGCAGCAAAGCGAGTTATTTATGCGAATCCGGCGGCGTGCTCTCTGGGGGTCTCGATAGCTCCAACGCAATCGGGCCAACCTTTTTTTGAATCAGAGGTTGTTGCTCAATTTTTGGCTTCTCTTGCTCATTGTATAACTTCACAGTGGCCGAAAGGCACGGCTATGGCGGGAAATGCGGTAGCGTCTTCCGGCAGCGATGCCATGAGGTCGACGGATGATTCTCGTACCTTTATAGACGGGAGTGAGCTGCCTCCCAGCATTGATTGCTCGTGGATTTCATGTGATGGCGCCTTCGTGCATGGCACTCTGAGTTATTTTTTCAGTGATAGTACCGCAGCCGGGGAACAGCAGTTGTACTTTTATGTGCATGTGGATTCGCCGCACTCGCAAAAGCGTTTGCGGCAGGCCTTTGATGCTTGCCCAGATGCCTTGTTCTTTAAGGACAATGAGGGAAAGATTACCTTTTTTAATAAGGCCTTTGTGCAGTTTTGCGGTCTGACCATTAGGGATATTGAAAAAGGAAAATTTGAAGAACTGCAAGTCTCTCCGGCCGTGCGAGCTGTTTTTGATGTAAATGACGCCTATGTTTTTGGCAGCGGTATGCCCTTTGTCTCTGAAGTTACTGTTCCCGGCGCAAATGGCAGCCCTGCTTTTTTTGAGCTGTATTCCTTTCCTGAATTTGACCGTAATGGAACGGTTGCCGGTGTGTTGAATATTTGCCGTGATACCTCTCTTGGCAGATCTTCTCTTGTTGTGTTGCAAAGACAGAGCGCATTGCTCCAAGCTGCCAATGCTTCCGCCTTGTTGTTGTTTTCTGATGCGGAAGAAATAGACACTATTGTATGGCAGGTTCTGGCAACCATTGGAAAAATAACAGGAGCCGACAGGGTTGATATTTGGAAAAATAATACAGAAGAAAACGGATTGCTTACGTGCTCGCAGGTTTATCATTGGTCAAAGACAAGTTTTCCGGCAGATACAAGCAGTTTTCCTCCGCCTGCCGCCTACGATACACAGCTTCCTGGTTGGCGGCAGGTGCTCATGGCTGGGCAATGCGTTAATACTCAAAATCGGCATCTGCATGAGCAGGAGTGTAACTATTTGAAAAATCAGGGAATAGGAGCTGCAATTGCTTCTCCTATTCTTTTTAATTCCGTGTTTTGGGGATTTATTCGCTTAGGGATGCAAAGCACGACACACACTTGGAGCGCGGGTGAAGAAGCAATTTTACGCTCTGTCGGGCTTTTTATTGCAGCCACACTTCAGCGCCGGAGTATCAAGCAGGCGCTGTCTGAATCTGAAGAGCGTTTTCGAGGAGTTACAGAGGCGGCCGGTGAAATTGTCTGGGAATTGGATGCAAGTGGCGCTTTTACCTATGTGTCTGATCGTATTAGCGTTATTCTTGGCTATACGCCTGAATTCATGTTGGGTCGCCGTTGGGAAGATATTGCTCCGGCAGATGATGAGAATCGCACCTGCGCCATGTTTCAAACCAGCCGCGCAGAAGGTTTTTTCCGGGCCATGGAGCACAGAGTGCTGCATAAGGATGGTTCTGTGTTATGGCTTTTTTCTTCCGGTAAACTTTTTGAAAGTAATAAAGGGAGCAGCGGATTACGCGGCGTCAGTTTGAATATTACCAACGATAAAAATACCTCGGAAAACTTAAACTCCACTCTGCACGCCCTGGAAATGGCGAACATGGAGCTTGAAAATTCCGTTCAGCGAGCCCGTGCCCTCACCAGGCAAGCAGAAATGGCAAACCGGGCAAAAAGCGACTTTCTGGCCAATATGAGCCATGAATTGCGCACACCGCTCAATGCTATCATCGGCATGTCATATCTTTTGGAAAAAACTCCCCTTACGCCTCGCCAAACCGATTATGTTGCGAAAATTAATACAGCAGGGACAACACTTTTGGGGGTTGTCAACGATGTGCTTGATCTTTCAAAAATTGAATCTGGTAATCTTGAAATAAATAATGTTGATTTTTACCTGCCTGATATTTTTGAGAATCTTGCCTCCATTATGAGTGTGCGGGCGGCTGATAATAACCTCATTCTTACCCTTGTTGTGGAGCAGGATATTCCCAGTTGGCTGGTGGGCGATCCGTTGCGGCTTGGGCAGGCCTTGATCAATCTCGTGGGGAATGCCGTTAAATTTACAGAGGAAGGCGGAGTCTGCGTTCATTGCACCCTGCAAAAAGTTCAGGGGGAAGAAATTCTTTTGCAAATATCCATACGCGATACCGGCATAGGCATTAGCCAAGAGCAACAAAATGCGCTCTTTCAGGCTTTTATGCAGGCAGACCCCTCCATTACGCGCAAGCACGGAGGAACAGGTCTTGGTCTTGTTATTGCCAAAAATCTGGTGGAACTCGCTGGGGGTACGCTTGCGCTTACAAGTGAGCCGGGCAAGGGAACCAATGTTGTTCTCACTGTTCCCTTTTTGTTTTCCTCCAAAAATTCTGGAAAGACATCGGAATTGCCTCCTTTGCATGGTGTTTCTGTCCTTCTTGTTGAAAAAGATACGGTACCGCGAGAATTTATTAAAGAGGCCATTGAATCGCTGGGCTGTTCTTGTAACGCTGTCAGCACAATGAATGCGGCTCTTGGCGCCCTTGCCGTAGCCAATCAAAACAACAAAACGCCATATCAAATACTCATAGCCTCGCATAAAATGTTGGAAAAGGATGACGCTCGTAATTTGCGCCACATTCAGGATGAAATGCACCTCGCTCACCCACTAAAAATTGTGGGGCTTGTTCCTTTCAGCCATGTTGACGCGAAGGAAGCTTTGCGCTCGCTAAAAATAGCCGCTTTTGTTCATCACCCCCTGTATTCCAATTCTTTAAATCGTATCCTCTGTGAAGTGCTCTCCATCACGGTTCCTTCTGACGAAGATACTAGCACGCTCCCCACAGTGTTGCCCTATTTCCCCGATGCGCAGGTGCTCTTGGTGGAAGATAACCTTGTAAACCAGCAGATAACAGAAGAGCTTCTTCAAAATGTAGGCATTTTTCCCATCATCTCAGATAATGGAGTAAGCGCTTTGCACATGCTGGAGTCACCAGATGCGCCGCGTATAGATCTTATCCTTATGGATCTTCAAATGCCGGAGATGGACGGAATTACGGCTACCAAAAAAATACGCAGCATTTCCAAGTATGCCACTTTGCCCATCATAGCTCTTACCGCACATGCCACTGTTGAGGAGCGGAAGTTATGCCTGGATGCGCAGATGAATGATCACCTTTCAAAGCCAATAGATGTGCAACAGCTCTATTCCGCGCTCTCCACATGGTTGCAGTCCATTGAAATTCAGGAAGGGCAAGGGGGGAAAGGCAAACCTTCATCCCTTTCTATGGTAAATCTTCCAGGGTTTGACACAAAAAGTGCCCTTGCCCTTCTTGCCAGCGATGAGAAACTATACAAAACGCTTCTGATACAGTTTTCAGAGCAACACTGCAATAAAGATACAGAGCTCTTTGACGCTATAGCCAGGAATGAGCATGATAATGCCCTGGTCATTGTGCGAACTTTGCACACACTTAGTTCTACTCTTGGCGCAACCTTGCTGGCCACCCTGGCCCATTCTCTTGAGCAGCAAATGCAAGATAGCCCCCTCGGCATTGCGGAAGAAACAACTTTGATGGCCTTTGCCGCCGAGTTTGCCAGGGTGCATGCAACTCTTCGCAAAGCCTTTGCTTTCATAACGGAAGATCCCGTAGACATAACCCCTGTCGATTATGATGCTTTGCGCCCTGAGCTCGTGCGGCTGGTGGAGCTCCTGCGTGAAGACGATGCAGCATCCTGCTCTCTCTTTCAGGAGCTTGAAGGGCAGCTTGCCCAAATAGACAGTGACGCAACTTCAAGAATAGGACGGGCGCTTGATATTTTTGAATTTACAGAGGCCCTTAAAATCCTTGAGCCTATGGCAAAGGCCATTGGTGCTGTTTAGAACTTATCCATAAATAAGGATATTCGCGGTCAATAGCTGCGTCAAATGCCTTTTTTGCTCTGGGTCGAGGGCATAAGAGTCCACTCCCTCCGCAAAAAAACCATTTTGCTTGCTCTTGCCACACGCTCTCCTTATTTGAGGCCATTGCACAATGGCCTCGGCAACTGCGGAGCAGGTGCCCGCAAGCGGGCAGCGCAGCGTGCCTTTCTTTTGAAGGCAGCAATGCTTTTGAAAGTATTTGCAATAATGTCGGCTCTAGCTCGAATGTTTGAATTCGTTGCACAAGGGCCTTTATTAATGAAGCCTGCCGAGTGGTTTTCCATTGACCGTTGGGGGAGGGCCTTGTTATAATTTGATACTACTGCATTCCACGCTCAGAAATAATCTCCATAACCATATTCTGAAATTGGAATAGTACTTGTATAACTGCAAGGCAACGGAACCAACATAAAGGCTACTCATGAACGCAGCTTCTGGAAAAACTTCTCTATGGCGCTGGATACTTATACTTTTGATAGTAGGCGCTGGCATTGGCGCACGATTTTATTTTACGAAAACAAGTACGCAGCCTACCGGGACGATGGAGCAATCCGTGCGGGTTGCTACTGCTGAACGCAAAGACATTCCGCAATACTTTAGCGGTCTTGGTGTTGTAACTCCACAAAATACCGTATTAATTCAAAGCCGGGTAGAGGGGCAGCTTATGTCGCTGCACTTTACTGAAGGGCAGATTGTACAGGCGAATGACTTGTTGGCAGTTATTGATCCGCGGCCTTTTGAGGTACAGTTAAAGCAGGCGGAAGGGGCTTTGGCGCGGGATACGGCACTGCTTAAAAATGCCCGTCTGGACTATGCTCGTTACCAAAAGCTTATGCGAGAAGACTCTGTGGCCCTGCAACAGGTTCAGGCGCAAGAGGCTGCGCTTGGGCAGTATGAAGGCGTTGTGGCGGTTGACCTTGCTACGGTTGCCAATGTGCGCTTACAGTTGGAATACTGTAGAGTTACTGCGCCTATTTCGGGGCGCATTGGGATAAAACAGGTGGATGTGGGCAATATGATTCGCGCAAACTCGGCCGGAATTGCGCTCATCACGCAAACTCAGCCCATTCAGGTTGTTTTTACCCTGGTAGAGCGACAGATTCCTCAAGTGCTGGCAGCCATGAAACTGGTGCAAGGGCAAACTCCTCCTGCTCGTCTGCCTGTGGAGGCCTGGGATCAGGATGGAAAAAACCTTCTTGCAACGGGGGAGCTGCTCACTCTGGATAACCAGATTGACTCGTCTACCGGCACAGTAAAGGCCAAGGCACTTTTTACAAATGCCAATGACGAGCTTTTTCCAAACCAGTTTGTAAATGCAAAGTTACGGGTGAAGATGATGGAGCAGGCTCTGACAATTCCCAGTGCTGCCCTCCAGCGTAATAACAAGGGCGTTTTTGTTTATATTGTTGATTCCGCGAAGAAAGTGACCATGCGCCCTGTTACTCCCGGTTATGTTTCGGGGGAAATTACTGTTGTTGAAAAAGGCTTGGAACTGGGAGAGATTGTTGTTGTTGACGGCGTGGATCAATTGCGAGACGGCACTACTGTACGGTTTTAACATACCATACCAGTCCTTGAACTACCAACACTTCAGGATAAACCATGTCAACCTCCCTCGGGCGTGAGGTATTTCCAAGCTCCTTACGGCAGGTTCCGGCTTTCATGAATGATGGGCAATCTGCACAAGAGCATGTGGTGTTACTCCGTCTGCGCTCGGATGGACAAAGCTTGGAAGCCCTTTCTACTACAGAGCCCCACTCTCCGCTTTTAGCCTGGCAGCTTTCGCAGGTAACGGGATTGTCAGGTAAGGAGGCAATCCCTACCTTACGTCTGCGAGCCACACCAGACAATGGGCAGCGCATTATTATACGCTCTGAAAATTCCATCGCAGCGGTTCAGGGCTGGCTTCACCCCTTTAATCAGCAACAAAAAAACCTGCTTTGGCGTAAATGGGTCTGGGGCTCCCTACTTGTCTGGAGCTTGGGCATACTTTTTTACTTTACAAGCCCGATGCTTTTTCAAATGGGTGCCGACCTTGTTCCTGTGAAATGGGAGGAGGATATGGGGGCAAACTCCTTGAGCACCATAACGGAGGCACTGCGGTTGATATCCAGTGAGGGCGGGGTTGTCGATAACTTTGAGGGGGCAGCCGAGCTTGATATTATCCTTCAGCGTCTCCTCAAAAATGAAGCCCCTTCGCCGTACACTTTTTCCATCACGGTGCTCAAAAGCTCCATCGTGAATGCCTTTGCCCTTCCTGGCGGCTATATTGTACTTACGACTGGAATTATTGAAGAATCTACATCGCCTGAAGAACTCGCGGGAGTTTTGGCGCATGAATTGGTACACATTACGCACAGGCACGGCACAGCAGGCATCATTCACTCACAGGTGTGGAGTGCCATTGCCGGAATTTTTGGAATCTCGGATTCCAGCACAGGTCAACTGGCTAAAATAGCGGTTTTTTTTATGAGTAATGGATTCAGCCGTGATCTGGAAAGGGAAGCCGATGCCGATGGAGTAGAAATACTCCGCAAAGCACAGATTTCTCCCTTGGGAATGGCAAATTTTTTTGGGCGCATAGGAGGTGATGCTGCTGAATCCGCTTCCTCCAATGCATATTTATCCTATTTTTCCTCGCACCCCGACCTTAAAGAACGCCAGGTGACTATCAGAGAAAAATATAACCGGGCTCCTTTTCAGGATCTTCCCATTCTCACACCTGCTCAATGGAAACACCTTAAAAGCGCCGCTCAAAACAGTAGGGTGAAAGCAGTGGGCAAGTCTGATCTGTAATGAACATGTTGGGTTAAAAGTTGCGGGCGCGGGCGTAAAACATATGCAAGCGATAAGGAAGGCACTTCCACCCCAATGAGTAAAGTTCAAAAGGAATACGCGCCAGAGGATACAGCACGTTTGCACAGCGAAACCACAAGGGGAATCTATGTTTGCGCAAAAGATACATGCGTCCACAGGCGTAGGAAGTAGTTTTTTGTAGCAGAGCCGGATTCGTAAAAGTAACGGAAGGGTGCAAGATGGTAACAGCAGGGGCGCGGTTTACGGTGAAACCTGCCTGTAGAACACGCAAAACGTAATCAGTATCTTCCCCACAGCCATAAGGAAGATCCGTTCCCGGGCCAAGCTTTTCGTCAAAATCTCCCACCGCATCCACACAGGACTTTCTATAAAATTGCAGATAGGTCTCGCTATGTCCGCAGAGGGAGTATCTATTTTCTTTGTGCAGACCCGTTTGAGGTAGAATGGGAGAGTGAGCGCTCTCTTTGCCTTGGCTTATACCAAGCAGCCCACCCACCTGAGGTGATCCGGCGAAGATGGCTGCCACTGTGGCAAGGGTAGCAGGCGGGTATAGGCAGTCATCATCCGGGAAAGCGACATAGTCGCCAGTCAGATGGGCTAAGCCGAGATTGCGCGCCCGAGAAACGCCGCGACATGGGCCAATAATCTTTTTGATGCGCAGACAGGCGCTAAAGCGCTCACACAAGGCATCCGCAGCGGCCATACAATGTTCCGCGTGAACAAAGATAACATCAAATTCTTTGTATGTTTGCTCCACGAGACTGGTGAACAGGCGCTCAACATGCTCAAGTCGATCTGTTGTCGCTACCAGAAGAGAAAATCGCATGTGATCCTTTATGCGGTAAGCGCATTCGCATAGGAGGCTTCGTAAAGGGGAAGTATTTTGCTTGGGGGGCCTTGGGCTTTAAGTTTTCCGTTGTCAAACCAGAATAGAATATCGCAATGCTGTACTGTACTCATACGGTGAGCAATGATGATGCAGGTGATATCACCACGCAGCCGCTCTATTGAGGAGACTATGCTATTTTCATTTCCAGTATCAAGTGCGCTGGTTGCTTCATCAAAAATGACTACAGAGGGATTGGCATACAGGGCACGGGCAATGGACACGCGCTGAGCTTGTCCCCCGGAGAGCCCGAAGCCGTTTTCTCCAATAGGCAACAATATTCCCGCAGGGTGGGTATCAATAAAATCAATTGCCGCTCGTTCACATGCCTCGCGGACACGCACTTTATCCCAAGGCTGGCCCCATTGGCTGAAGGCAACATTTTCAGCCAGCGTGCCGCTCATCAAAAAGGGCGATTGTGGTACAAAGCCCACCAGAGCTCTGAACGCAACAAGATCCGTGGGCGATAATTCTTTGTCGTCCACCAGCAAGCGCCCGGTAGTGGGCGGGCACAGGCCGCTAATGATATTGGTGAGAGTGCTTTTTCCCGCGCCGGAAGCTCCTATAAGCCCCACATGTGCCCCATGCGGAATAACAAGATCTACGTTGTGCAGGCTTTCTTGGGTGGACTCCGGGTAGGTAAAAGATACATTTTGGAGTCTGATATCGCGCTTGAAGGTAAAGTCGGGATTCGGTAGTGGCGGCGGCGCTGTGGGGTTGGCTCGCAGTGTTTGTAGAAAGTCCAGCACGGGCAAGGCGGTTGGGCGCACTCCTCGAATAGCCACCATCTGCCCCACTCCGCGATTGAGATACGGCAGCACGCGCCAAGCCGTCAGCATCAAAAGCATGACAGCGGCTACTATTTCGGGGAGGGTGGCATTCCAAATCTGCACCAGCATGGTAATGGTTGCAGGAATCAACGCAAAGCCGACTACTTCCAGACTCAAACTGGGAAGGGTGTTGGCAATGGCAAGAAAGGTTCTAGGGCCAACCCCTTCCAAAACAGTGGCTGAAAAAGATTTCAAAAATGCGGGCTGCTGTCCGTAAATGAGCACATCTCGAATACCCCGGGTTGCCGCAAATATAGCTTTATTTTCTGCCGCGCCGGCCGCTGCTCCCTGGCGAGCCATGGAGTCTATGCGATGCCGGAGGGAGGTATAGATGAAAGCTCCAACAAGAACTGTGGTACCCATAATGGCAAGACTTAGCCGCGGTTCCTGCGCAATCAGACCTGCAAAAAGAATTGCGCAGGTAAGAAAGCCGGTAAGCGCGGAAAGCTGTAGCACCAGTAGCATAGAAAGGTTATTGCGCCACATCATCGTCTGCAGAGCTGTGCCGCTGTCCTTTGAGATATGCCAGCGGTAATCACTGTAGAGGAAGCGCTCCAGCATTTCAATGCCTATAGTAAGAGAAATGCTTTCACTCACCTTGGCTGTTGCATGCATAGTAATGAGCGTTACAATGTTTTTTATTAAGACAAAGGTCACAATAACGCAGGAGGCGAGTAAGATAAAGTTTATCTGGTTCTCTGAAACCCATAGCTGCAACTTTGGGAACAAGAAAAAGAGCATATCATATGGGAAAATTTGCTCCATCCCGGCTGGATTTCCGAGCGCTCGCCCAATGTGGGTTAATGCTATAATGGTGAAGAGTTCCATGCAGGCCTGAAGGGCCATGAGGACAAACAAAAGAATGACACTCGCCCGCAGCCTTCCAGGAAGTAGCGCGAAAATACGTTTAATATCCCGGAATAGCAGATGGTATGGCTTAGTGAATAAACCCCGAAAGGAATCGTAAATATTCATTGTTGTCTGATATCCGCAAATATTACTACATGTTAAGGCGTATAAAAAACGACATTGCTGCCACTGTATTCAAATTTTACCGGCACGGCGCGTAATTTCGGCAAGGCCTGAATAATAGCAGGGTGGCGTTCTTTGGGCGCATAGAACATTAAAAAGCCGCCAGCGCCTGCCCCTAGGATTTTTCCACCCACGGCCCCGGCTTTGCGACCTTGAGCATACCAGTCGTCAATGCTGGAATCGCTGATGCCAGATGTCAGGCTGCGCTTGAGCAGCCATGCTTCATGCAGAATTTCGCCTACAGTGTCGCATTCTCCTCTTTGCAAGGCTTGAGTGAAGTGTGTTGTCTGGGCCACCATTTTGTGCATGACCTCTTGAGTCTTTGTGGACGAAGCGCACAACGCGGATTGCTCTGCAAGGATATGGTTGGCGCTGCGTGTTCTGCCGGTATAAAGCATAAGAATATTTTCTTCAAGCCGCTTCGTAGTTTTTGCTGAGCAGATTAGAGGCTTGACCTCCACCGTGCCATCGGGGTGGAACTTGATGAGGTTGAAACCCCCATAAGCTGCCGCGTATTGATCCTGCTTGCCTATGGGGGCTCCGCAAATATCTATTTCTATCTTGCAGCTCTCGTCTGCCAATTGCTCCGCTCCAACATACTGCCCCTTGTAGGCATACAGGGCGTGCAAAAGCCCCACTGTGAATGAGCTGGAGGAACCAAGGCCAGTGCCGGATGCGGGAATATCGGCAATGGTTGTAATTTCAACTCCGCCGGATATGCCCGCCAGTGTGAGCGCAGCTCGCACAAGGGAGTGCTCAATTTCGCCGACTCGCTGTACCGTTTCCGTCTTTGAGTAACTAAGGCGGATGGCATCATCAAATTTTTTGTTGATGGTGACAAACACATATTTGTCAATGGCCGTACTGACCACAGCTCCGCCAAATTGCTCATAGTAGGCGGGTAGATCACTACCGCCACCAACAAAGCTCATCCGTAAGGGGGTTCTGGTAATTATCATCAGGTGTTGGTTATTGGCTTGTAAGCACTGCAAGGCGCGCTTATCGTTCTTGATTATCTTTGAGAGATTATCATTCGCAATGGAGAGTGTCTATTCTTTTGTGTCGCCCGCTTCCCGTTGCAGTGATGGAAGATATTCTTTTTAGAGCATTTTGCTCTTGCAGTATAACTTCGTTTATTTCCTTCTGGCGGGAGTAGTGAAAAAGGCTCTTCCGTGTTGCTGTATAAGTCTGAGGATCATGGTCAGGGCGGCCTTGTGGTCATAGCGAAGGGCTGTGCCCAGATGCTTCATCGCCCGAAGTGGTGCCTGTTTGATATAGCGTTTTGCGCAGCGCATATGGTACGTTCCGAGAATTTCGCGCAGCTCTGCCGTTAATGGAGCTGCCTGAATTTGTGCCAACCAGGGGCGGCCTTCTTCATCTTCCTCATAATCACCTAGAAAGTGCGCAGTACAGGCAAGTATGCGTCCAAGCAAAGAAACTTGCTCATCACGGGAAAGAGCTGACACGATATCTTCGACAGCGGGCAGTTCCGTTAGCCCGTCGAGCGGATCACGTCCGGTTTGACGGGCGATATGGTAGGCGGCCTGTGCATTCACAGCGTAGCGGCGTCCGGGAAGGGCTTGCGCCGAGACGCTGTTTCCCCCATGCATTCTGTAGTACACCAGCACTTGCTCAAGATTGTCCAGGGCTCCCAGCCGCGACAGACGTAACCACAAGTCATAGTCTTCCCAATACCGGAAAAGGGAGCGATAGCCGCCAACGTCCAGCACTGCCTGGCGACGAAACATCACGGTAGTATGGGCGAGTGGGCATCCCCACAGTAATTCTCGGGGAATATCCTTTTCTGGGGGGTGGGAGGCCACGCGGCCAAGGCGGCCCGTGCCATCAATATACTGAATGGCGCTGCCAAGGGCGAGAAGCTCAGGGCGCTTTTGCATCTCTTGCATCTGCACCATGAACCGATGCGGCAGGGCGATATCGTCGGCATCCAGACGGGCAACAAGAGGGGCACGGGCAAGGGCGACGCCCTCTTGCAGCGCCTGCCCGAGGGAGCTTTTCTTCTGCCGTATAAGGGTAAATCTTGGATCCTGCTTTACCAGATTCTGCAGGAAATCACTGCTGCCGTCATCAGAGGCGTCGCACAGCAAGCATTCAAAGTCGGAGAAGCTTTGCGCAGCCACAGAGTGGACAGCGGCATGTAAAAAATCACCGGCGTTATAAATGGGCATAACGACACAGAGAGGAGTGTTTTCAGGGCGTGTTTGCATGGAAAACTTGGAGTTTTATATGGACAGACAAAATGAAACACGGTAATTTTCTGGGGGTCGGATGCTCTGCATTCCAAAGCTAGAAATGTATTGCGTTTCAGTATGTCGTAAATTGTACCAGAAAAGGATAGCATATGTCCATAGTTCTCGCTGGTGGAGCCGGTTTTATAGGGTGTAAGCTTGTTGCTCATTTTCTCGGCCTTGGCCAGCATGTGTTGGTGCTGGATAACCTTTGTCGCGGTAAGCAGGAATACATACAAGACCTGCAACCGCAAGCGCATGTACACTTTGTGAACATTGATCTTGCCAATACGGAAAAAACCTTACAGACTATACGCGATTTTCATGCCAAATACCCCGTTCAGGCTGTGTGGCATATGGCGGCCAATTCCGACATTCCGGCTGGCATAGCTGATGCAAACGTGGATTTGAACGATACCTTTATGACCACTTTTTCTCTTCTACAGGCCATGAAGGCTCTGGGTCTGAAAAATCTGGCCTTTGCCTCCAGCTCCGCCGTTTATGGAGACCACGGGCCCACCTGCAAGCTGCATGAGAATATCGGGCCGCTTCTGCCCATCTCCAACTACGGCGCCATGAAATTGGCTTCCGAGGCTTTAATCAGCGCGGCGGCGGAAAGTTGGCTCCAGGGGGCTTGGCTTTTCCGTTTTCCCAATGTTGTTGGGGTGCCTGCTACCCACGGTGTTATTCTTGATTTTATTCGCAAGCTGCGTGCTACTCCGGGCGAATTGCAGGTGCTTGGCAACGGTACTCAGCAAAAGGCCTATCTGCATGTGGAAGACCTTGTTGAGGCCATGCTTTTTATTGTTGCGCATGCCAAAGAAAAGGTGAACGTGTTCAACATAGGCCCTGAAGATGCCGGGTGTACGGTTGCTCAGATTGCCAGTGAAACTGTTGCCAAAGTGCAGCCTTCTGCTGCCATTCGCTATGGGGAGGAACCCAGAGGCTGGGTGGGTGACGTGCCGAAGTTTCTCTATTCGGTAGAAAAACTTGCTGCGCTGGGGTGGAAGCCCAGGCATTCTTCCCTTGAAACAGTGCGCAGGGCTGTAGCTGAAATTGCCGGACAGGAGGCGGACTGATGCCTCAAGCGGTTATTCTTGCCGGTGGAAAGGGCACACGGCTTGCTTCCCGGCTCGGGGGGTTACCAAAGCCTTTGGTGAATGTTGCGGGTGTGCCACTGCTTGAACGCCAGCTCCTTGCCATAAAGGCCTATGGCATTACCGATGTTTTGATCCTGGTAAATCATAAGGCTTCCGTCATTGCTGATTTTTGTCAAAGTAACGATAATTTCGGCATGAATATTTCATTGGTGGATGATGGTGAACCGCGAGGCACTGCCGGGGCACTGCTTGCGGCTTTGTCGCAGCTTCCCTCGAGTGTTGACGACTTGCTTATTCTTTACGGCGATACCCTGTTCAACATTGACCTCGATCGCTTTTTTCGCTTTCACGAGGTACAGGGCGCGGATGGAACACTCTTTCTTCACCCCAACGACCACCCTCACGATTCCGATCTTGTCGCCCTTGACGATGCAGGCAGGATTCAGGCCATTCATCCCTATCCTCACCCTGAGGGTGCCGAATATGCCAATCTGGTGAACGCCGCCCTGTACATGGTGCGCCGCAAGGCTCTTGCCCCTTGGCTGTTCCTTGCTGAAGAACCGGCGCGGATTATTGATTTTGCTAAGGAATTGTTTCCGCGCATGGTAGAGGCCGGGCAACAGCTTTTCGGCTATAGCAGCCCGGAATATATTAAGGATGTGGGGACACCCACCCGCCTGGACAAAGCTGAGCGAGATATCGCTTCGGGGCGTTTTGGGGATGGCTCTTTACGCACACCAACAGCAGCGGTTTTTCTGGACAGAGACGGAGTTATCAATCAGGAAGTTGGGCACCTGAGGCGTAAAGAAGATTTTAGCCTTCTGCCGGGGGTTGCTAAAGCTGTGCAGCGCCTGAACCGCTCCGGTTTATTAAGTGTTGTGGTGACCAATCAGCCTGTTTTGGCCCGGGGTGAGTGCAGCGAGGCGGAGTTGGCCGCCATTCACGCCCGTATGGATAGCTTTCTTGGTGAGGCTGGCGCCTATGTGGATCGCCTGTATCATTGCCCACATCATCCTGACAAAGGTTTTCCCGGTGAACGCCCAGAACTGAAAGTTCTCTGCACCTGTCGCAAGCCGGGCATTGGGATGCTGGAACAGGCGCAGCAAGACCTGCACATTGATTTTGCACGAAGCTGGTTTGTCGGCGATCGTACTGGAGACCTTCTGGCGGCAAAGCGTGCGGGTGTACGTTCCATTTTGGTGCGTACCGGCGCGGCGGGACAGGACGGGGTATATCCCATTGCGCCCGACTACACGGCGAACGATCTTGAGGCGGCCTGTGCTTTTATTCTCGATGAATATCCAGCAGCTTTGGCGCGCAGCGGGGCCTGGGTGGAAAAAATTTCACGCGGGGATGTGGTGCTTATTGGAGGGCTTGCGCGTTCTGGTAAAAGCACTTTGGCTTCTCTTTTTCGAGATTCCCTGGCGGAGCGCGGCATAAAAGCGCATATTGTGTCCTTAGACAGCTTTTTACGCCCTATTGAACTTCGTGGTTCAACTGTTTTAGAACGCTATGACATGGAAGGCATTGCCCGCTTTGCCGCTGATCTAACTGTGCGCCCCTGTTTTGTTTCGTTACCGTATTACCAGCCGGCAACCCGAAAGCTCATTCCGGATGCCGTGACGGCTCAGATTGCGTCTGACGACGTGTTGATTATAGAGGGTGTTGTCGCCTTGAGCAGCCCACAACTGCGTGATCTGGCAAACCATCTTTTTTATCTCGAATGCTCCCCTGAAATGCGCCGTACCCGCTTTGCGCGGGATTACACTGTACGCGGTGAGGAAAAACAATGGGCAGCACTGTTTGAGCAGCGTGAGGCAGAGGAGCGGCCTGTTGTCGAAGACAGCAGACGATATGGAATACTAATATCTGCGGAAGCGTTATTTTAAATTTATCCAAGCGAGCAGCACAAATGCAACAAGATACCCCTCAATTACGTATTCACATTGAAAATTATCTGGAGTCACTTAAAAAGACTCTGGATGCACTCAAGCGTGAAGAACTTCTCTCTTTTTTGGAGGTTTTGCAGTGTGCGCGGGAGGAAGGGCGGCAAATTTTCATTATGGGTAACGGTGGCAGCGCTGCCACTGCTTCGCATTTTGTTTGTGATTTTAACAAAGGTTTGGGCTGTACAGGAAAAAAGCCCTTTAAATTCATTTGTCTTAACGACAACATTCCGAGTATTATGGCCTATGCCAATGACCTGAGTTATGACGATATTTTTGCAGAGCAGCTTAAGAATCACATGGCTCCTGGGGATCTGGTCATCGGTATTTCCGGCAGCGGCAATTCCATGAATGTGGTTAAGGCCTTTGAATACGCGAACGCGCATCAGGGCAAGACCTTCGCTTTGGTTGGTTATAGCGGCGGTATATTAAAGCAGATTGCCGCCAAGTATGTGCATGTGGATCTTAATGATATGCAGGTAGTGGAAGATGTACATATGATTGTCGATCATATGAGCATGCGTGTGCTTGGGAAAAGCCAGGGAGCGTAACCTCTTGCTATAGTAAAGAACAGCTTCCCTAAGGAAGCTGTTCTTTACTGAAGCCCCCTCGCAACAGCCAGCTTTCCAGAAGCTGCATATCGTTCTCGGTGAGGGATATCTGTGAGAGTCTGCACAGCTCTACAGCGCGTTGATAGAAGGCATTACAAATCGTTGCCGCTGTGGCATTTGCCGCCACGGCCGGGTCTGTGAGGGTTAACCCTCCTCGAATGACGGCTTCCATCACAAAGGCAATTTGGGTGAGGCTGATGGGGAGGCTTTCTTCTTTGCAGCGTTCTTCTATATGTGCAACGGTTTCAATGCGTGAAACGCCATGCTTCCTTACTTCTCCTTCAAGGAGAGCTATGAGCCGGGCATAGGTTTCCGGGTGAAGCAGGGGAATATCCGTTAGTTGATGCACCTTGACGGCAAGTTCGTAAAGCAGGGGCATGCGCTGCTTGAAATCGTCGCGCACGGCAGATTCCAAAGGCTCATTGTGCCGCTGGGGGTCAAAAACATAGCCTGGCCCTGTTGGGGAAAATTCAATGGGAGTAAGATCAAGAGTTTGTAAAAATTCCCGTAGAGTGCCGGAACCAAAGCTGTCCGCGGCAAGACCCTGCTCGTATTGAAGAATCTGTGCCACAGAAAAGAGAGGAATAGGGGTGTTTGCTTCCGCAACCAGTTGCTTGATGGTTTCTATAATGCGCATGCGCTTGCCGGCAGGAAGCTGAGAATATGATTGTGAAGAATAAACTTCCTCCGGTCGGCGGTCTGAAGCAGGGCGACGGCTGCGCCCGTCATCTGTTTTGTTGTCTGCTATACGTCCTTCCGTGGAACGCGCTTCGGGCGTGCGACTCTCTGGCAAGCGCGCATATTCAGAGTAATCTTCGCGAATCTCCTCAAGGGCCTGCGCGATAAACCAGTCTTCCCGTATACGCCAGGAGCAGGCAGCTACATAGGCGGGTGATGTATATCCGACGGAGAGTACAATGCTCCTGCGGGCATGCTCCTGAATGCGTAAAAGAAGTGGAGTAAAGTCAGCGTCGCCTGAAAGGATGATGATCTCATCAAAGCGGGTAACATGGGCAAGAGCATCCATACAGTCCATGACAAGATGAATGTCGGCGCTTGTCTTGCCGTAATTGGTGAGAGGCGGGCAATCCACCACCTGAAAAGCAGCCCGGATAAAAAAAGGACGAAATTCGTGATAGCGGTGCGGGTTTAAATAGCAGCACTTTTTAAGAATGCGTCTCCGCACGCCATCTCCGTACATCATGCGAAGGGCGTGCCCCTCAATCCAGCGCATCCAGCGCTGCGGATTGGTGGCAAAGGTGCGGGCAAGGGCGGGATCTTGCTCAGATAATCGGGTGTATATATTGTCAAAATCTATATATAGGGCGCTGTATACTTCTTCAACATTTTGTAACCGTCCCACAGTGCCTCCTTTGGGATCATTGATATTTTCAGGTATAGAGCAGTTTCACTTTGAAATTACTCAGCAGACGCAAAGGGGTATCTGCGCAACGCGTCATGGGTGTTCTCATTTGCGAACGCCCCCCTGTAACCCGTGTATTTTTCCCAGGTTTTTTAAGTTTTTCTCATTTTTTATCAGCAGGTTAGTGTGTACATTACCCTGCTCGGAAGTTCTGCTGCGAATGAGGAGGAGGGGGCCTCCCTTAGCTTTCTTATGAAATATTCGGGCTCAAAGGGGGGCCGAGGAAAGAAGTTTTTCCCTGCCTCTGCTGTGAACAATTAGCTCTCACATTAGTTTCAGGGTAAAACCATTTTGGTTGGAATTATATCCCTACTAAGTCGCATTTAGTATAGGATAAAAGTGGAGGATTCCGCAAGGGAAAAATATTTTTGAGTTAATGCCGTAAAGGATAATCGTGATACACTACAAGTTTGTAAAGATTATTGCGATTAGTTGAGCGCGTAACTCATACGATGAGAAAAGCACTCTCTCGGCTTCTGCCGAAGCAGAAGCCCGGGAGAATTATGAACATGAATATATGTGAAAAGTTACAAAATATGCTGCAACACAATCTTTTTCCGTTCATCAAGAAGAAATGTTCCTGTAACCGAATGAGCGTCAGTTTGCAAGTGCTCAGGTGTTCCACTGGAGATAATGAGGCCACCGCCCTCTCCTCCGCCTGGGCCAATGTCAAGCACATGATCAGCACACAAAATCATATCCATATTATGTTCTATGACAACAACCGTAGCGCCACGCTCCACAAGCTGGTGCAGAACAGTAATGAGCTTGCCTACTTCGTGCATATGCAGGCCGGTGGTAGGTTCATCCAGAATGTACATGGTACCGGGCAAAGCGCGCTTGCCAAGCTCGCGTGAAATCTTGATGCGTTGGGCTTCCCCCCCGGAAAGGGTGGTTGCCGGCTGTCCCAATCGCAGATAGTCAAGTCCCACCTGCTCCAGCATGGCAAGACGGCGTTCAAGGGTCGGGTAATTTTCAAAAAAAGCGCGCCCTTGCTGCACGGTGAGATCCAGCACTTCGGCAATATTTAGCCCTTTATATCTGACCTCCAAAGTTTCATAATTATAGCGTTTTCCCTTGCAGATATCGCACTGCACAAAAATATCCGGCAGAAAATGCATTTCCACACGAATCTGTCCGTCACCACCGCAGGTTTCACAGCGCCCTCCCTTGACGTTAAAACTGAAGCGCCCTGGGGTGTAGCCGCGTTTTTTGGCATCCTGAGTTTGCGCAAAGATATTGCGGATTTCATCGAAGATTTTTGTGTATGTGGCCGGATTAGAGCGTGGCGTGCGGCCAATGGGTGTTTGGTCAATGGCGACAATGCGTTCTATCTGCTCCGCCCCTTCCATGCCGGAGATCGTACCCGGAGAATCCACTTTTAGCCCTTGTGAAAGCGCAATATGCTTATAAAGGCTATCCACAACAAGGGAGCTTTTGCCTGAGCCGGAAACCCCGGTTACACAGGTAAAAACACCAAGGGGAATGTGGCAGTCAATGCCACGCAGGTTGTTTGTAGTTACTCCGCGCAAGACCAGTTCACCATTTTTTTCGCGCCGGGTTTCGGGAATGGGTATGCGCAGATCACCGCGCAGATATTTTGCGGTCAGTGAGGTGGGAGAGGCAAGCAGTTCCTCCACAGTGCCGAGAAAGACCAGCTCGCCGCCGCGCTCGCCTGATCCCGGCCCCAGCTCAATAACAGTATCTGCCTCACGAATGGTTGGTTCGTCATGCTCTACAACGAGCACAGTGTTGCCGCGTTGTTGCAGGCTCCGTAAAGTTTCAATAAGCCGCTGATTGTCACGCGGGTGCAGGCCAATGGACGGCTCATCCAGCACGTAGGTAACGCCTACAAGGCCCGATCCCAGTTGTGAGGCAAGGCGAATGCGTTGGGCCTCCCCTCCTGAAAGGGTTGCCATATTTCGCCCAAGGGAAAGATAATCAAGACCCACATTCACCATGAACTGTAAGCGGTGAGTCAGCTCTTTTACAAGCGGCTCTGCTACAAGCACATGGCGGCCTTCAAAGTGGCGGCCTGCCATCCAGTCCAGCGCCCGGGCAATGGAAAGTGAGCAGAAATCCACAATATTGCAATCATCCACCCGTACAGCACATGCCGTGGGGTTAAGTCGCGCTCCAGAGCAGACCGGGCACGGCATGTTTTGGCGATATCGCGCAAGCTCATCCCGCCAGGCATCCCCATACTGCATCCCCTTTTCCAAAAGAGCCACCACACCGGGCCAAAGCTCATCCGTCTGCTTTTTCCCCTTCATTTCCACCGATCCGCCCATCCAGGTGCGGCGTAAGGTGCTTAAACTCTCCTGCTTGGCCTTGCCCGGTTCTTCTTCCCCGTAAAAAAGTGCGCTTAAGGCGGTATCACTCAATTTCGACAAGGGTTCGGAAAGCGTGAAGTCAAAGCGCTTGCCAAGTTCCGTCATCTGCTCCTTATATCGCTCCAGCACTTTGGGATTTTTCCAGGGAAGCAAAGCTCCCCCTGCGATACTGAGCCCTTTGTTCGGCGTTATCAGCGCCGGCTCAAAATATTCCACACTGCCAAGACCAAGGCAGCGTGGGCAGGCTCCCTGAGGGCTGTTAAAAGAAAAAAGCTGCGGAGACAAAGGCGGCAAGCTGATACGGCAAATGGCACAGGCCGAAAGGGTGCTGTGAATAATATCCTCCCCGCCCTTTCCCGTAGCATGTGGGATATGCGCGATAAGCTGCCCTTCCCCATGCTTAAGCGCAAGTTCCACTGAGTCCGCCAGGCGGCCCCGTATATCGTCACGAATGCTCAAGCGGTCAACAACCAGCTCGATAGTATGCTTCTTGTTCTTATCTAGTGCCGGAATATCCTCAAGGGTATACATTTCTCCGTTCACACGCACTCTGGCAAAGCCCTCTGCTTTCAGTTTCTTGAAGCGGTCAACGTGGGTTCCTTTTTGATGCTTTACAAGGGGGGCCAAAATAACGCAGCGCGCACCTTCGCCCAAGGCTAGGATATCATTAATGATTTCATCTGTAGCGCGGGATTCGATGAGGTTGCCGCACTCCGGGCAATACATTTTACCCAAACGGGCGAAAAAAACCCGCAGGAAATCGTAAACCTCGGTAACTGTTCCTACAGTCGAGCGCGGGTTTCGCGTTGCAGTTTGCTGCTCCAGGGATATGGCGGGAGAGAGTCCCTCAATCTTGTCCACAGCCGGTTTGTCCATCTGCGGTAAAAACTGGCGGGCGTATGCAGAAAGGGATTCCACATAGCGGCGCTGCCCCTCCGCATACACAAGATCAAAGGCCAGCGTGGACTTGCCGGAGCCTGAAGGCCCGCAGATAACCACAAGCTCGTCGCGTGGAATGTCCAGGCTGATATTTTTAAGGTTATGCTGGCGTGCTCCCTCTATGCGGATGCACCGTAGGTTATTAGTAAGGGGAGTTTTTTTTTTCGTATTTTCTTTAATAGGAGAGGCTGTATTTTTTTTTGTCATAAATAATATGTAACAGCCGAATACTTGGCTGGTTTATATAATGGTTTGAAGGTAAGTGACCATAACGCACAAAATCACCACCACGATAAGCGCCGGAAGCAGGTTCGACAGGCGTATTTTCTTTAATTCCAAGAGGTTTATGCCAATGCCCAAAATCATAATTCCCCCCGTAGCAACCACCTCAGAGCGGATGAGGTCGGTTAAATACGGACGCAGGCTTGCAGCGAAGATAGTAATGCTTCCTTGATAAATAAGCAAAGGTATGGCGGAAAACATTACCCCCGAGCCGTAGGCCGCGCCAAAGGCTATGGCCGCGAAAAAATCGAGCGTGGCCTTGGTAAGTACCGTTGTCATGGTGCCGTCCAGACCTTCTTCTAACGGCCCGAGAATCGCCATAGAGCCAATGCAGAAAAGCAGGGTGGTGGAAACGAAACCTTCTGTAAAGCGGGCATTGCCTGAGCGCAAAGAGTTTTTAAGTGTCTCACCACCTCGAGTGATGCGATCTTCCAGTTCCAGCATCTCTCCAATGATAGCACCGACAAGAATACTGCCTACCATGTACAAAGGATTCGTAGACTTAAATGTCATCTGAATCCCAATGGCAAGGGTGCAAAGACCAAGCCCTTGAAAAACAATAACCCGTATCCGCTCCGGTAGGCGATTGCCGAGAAGCATCCCGATAAGAGCCCCCACAATCACAACGCCGGCATTTATAAGTGACCCAACAGGTATAGCCATAGCATCCTCATCAGAGAGAGGGGGAAAGAATTTATCGGGGGAGGGGGAAAAC
>JAVBJS010000109.1:0-47497 GCA_031546885.1 Desulfovibrio sp. | reverse complement strand
AAAATAACTATGTTTAACGTATTATTTTACTTTGTTTGGGTTTTTATAATTAGCAACGTTGGACGTATACCGTTTTGTTTGTGTATTTTTCTTTTAAGGTTTGTATGTTGAGGAACGTGGGGGGGGGAGGGAAACTCAAGGAAATTAGCTCCTTGGGGTGTTCCCCTCCCTCAATATTTCTCTCCCCCTTATACCGTTACTCCCACTCAATAGTGCTTGGGGGCTTTGAGGAAATATCAAAGACCACGCGGTTAACCCCTTTTACTTCGCTGATGATGCGGCTTGACATGGTGGCAAGCACTTCATGGGGCAGGCGGGCCCAGTCTGCTGTCATGGCGTCAACGCTATTGACAATGCGCAGGGCAATGACGTGCTCATATGTGCGGGCATCTCCCATGACGCCGACGGTGCGCAGGGGAAGAAGCACGGCAAAACCCTGCCATACTTTACGGTACCACCCAGTTGCGTGTAGTTCTTGCTGGACAATGTGGTCTGCGGCTCTGAGTACTGTGAGGCGCTCTCGAGTTATGTTGCCAAGCACGCGCACAGCGAGGCCGGGGCCGGGGAAGGGCTGACGCCAGATGACTTCTTCCGGCAGACCGAGTTCTGCACCCACGGCGCGCACCTCATCCTTAAAGAGCTCGCGGAGGGGCTCTATAAGTTCCAGGTGCATTTTTTCCGGTAATCCCCCAACATTGTGGTGACTTTTAATGACAACACCTTTGGCGGAGTAAGATTCGATAACATCCGGGTAGACGGTTCCCTGAGCGAGAAAACGCACGTTGGAGATGGACTTGGCCTCACGGTCAAAAACTTCGATGAAGGTGCGTCCGATGATTTTACGTTTTTCTTCCGGGTCGTCAACATTGACCAGCTTGTCAAGAAAGAGATCCTGCGCTTGAATGTGGTGCAGGGTCAGATCCGGCAGGTGCTTTTTGATCATTTCCACAACATCATTGGCCTCGTTGTGGCGCATCATGCCGTGATCGACAAAGATGCAGTGCAGATTCTTGCCAATGGCGCGATTGAGAATGGCGGCAACAACACTGGAATCAATACCACCTGAAAGGCCCAGCACGACGTTGCTGTTTCCTATTTTGGCGCGACATTCCGCAATGGTGCGTTCCACAAAAGAGGTCATTGTCCAGTCTGGTTTGAGCTGGGCGATGTGGAAAAGGAAATTGTGCAGAATACGGGTGCCGTTTTGGGTGTGATGTACTTCCGGGTGAAACTGAACGGCATAAATGTTACGCTCTGCGTTGGACATGGCGGCCATATTCAACGTGGGGGTGGCGGCAATGGCAGTGAAGCCTGCGGGCAAGCTTGTTACTCTGTCACCGTGTGACATCCAGACCGTGAAAGCTTCGGAAGGGGGAATATCTTTCCAAAGGGGTGATAGCCCGGTGAGGCTTAGGCTGGCAGGGCCGTATTCTCTGTCTTGCGCGCTGGCGAGGGAGCCGCCGAGGGTATGGGCGAGGAGCTGCATGCCATAGCAGATGCCAAGTACGGGTACGTTCAGGGCAAGAATAGCTGGACTGAGGGTTGGCGCGTCCGGCTCACCCACACTGTCCGGCCCACCTGAAAGGATAATGGCACGAGGAGCTGCGGCTGTTATCTGTGCATCCGTGGCGGTGCAGGGGAGAATCTCGGAGTATACTCCGGCTTCTCGCACGCGGCGGGCGATAAGCTGCGTATATTGCGAGCCGTAATCGATAATAAGCACTTTTTCATAATTCATTATGGGCTACCCTTTTTCCACTTGATAGTTGGGGGCTTCTTTTGTGATGATAACGTCGTGAACGTGGCTTTCGCGCAGGCCGGCGCTGGAAATTTCCACTAACTGGGCCTTGGTGCGCAGGTCGGGCAGGGTGGTGGCTCCCACATAACCCATGCCGGAGCGTAATCCACCAACCATCTGGTACAGGCTTTCCGCCACGGGGCCTTTGAAGGGAACGCGCCCAACAATACCTTCCGGTACGAGCTTTTTGCTTTTTTCTTGAAAATACCGGTCGGAACTGCCGTCTTTCATGGCGTCAATGGAGCCCATACCTCGATAAATCTTGTAGGTACGGCCTTGGTAAAGAATAGTTTCGCCGGGGCTTTCTTCGCTGCCGGCAAAAAGACTGCCGATCATGACACTGTGTGCGCCAACTGCCAGGGCTTTTACAATGTCCCCGGAGTATTTTATGCCGCCATCGGCAATGACACAGCGGTCATATTCCGACGCGGCGCGGGCAGCTTCCATGACAGCAGTGATTTGTGGAACACCAACGCCTGCAACAATACGGGTGGTGCAAATGGAACCGGGGCCAATGCCCACTTTAACAGCATCTGCCCCAGCTTTGAAAATAGCTTTTGCTCCGTCATAGGTGCCAATGTTGCCCGCGATGAGCTGGCAGTGGGGCCAGGCGGATTTAACGCTTGCAATGGCCTTGAGCACATTGGCGGAATGCCCGTGGGCAGAATCGAGCACCAGTACGTCAACTCCAGCGGCAAGGAGCGCTTCGGCTCGGGGCAGGCAGTCGGCACCCACGCCAATGGCTCCACCGGCACGGAGTCTGCCGTTATCATCCTTGCATGAGTTAGGGTATTTTTTTACCTTCTCAATGTCTTTCATGGTGATAAGGCCCTTGAGCTGCTTGTTTTCATCGACCACGAGCAGTTTTTCAATGCGGCTTTTATGCAGGTGTTCTTGTGCTTCAGCAAGGGTAGTACCGACGGGTACAGTAACAAGCCCGCGGCTGGTCATGACGTTTTTTACAATGGTGGTGGGGGCATCCGCTTCTTTGACAAAGCGTACGTCCCGGTTGGTTAAAATACCGACAAGCTTGCTGCCGCGTACAACAGGAAGGCCAGATACCCGGTACTCTCGCATAAGCTCAAGCGCCCGGGCAACCGTATCTGTAGGAGCAACGGTGATGGGATCAATAATCATCCCGCTTTCAGATTTTTTTACCTTTTCTATTTCACGCTGTTGGCGGGCAATGGAAATATTTTTGTGAATAATGCCGATACCCCCGTTTCGAGCCATGGAAATGGCCATTTCCGCTTCGGTAACTGTATCCATAGCGGCGGAAATAAGGGGGATATTGAGGCGAATGGCTGGGGTGAGAAGGGAGGAAACATCTACCAAATCCGGTGTTGTTTCTGAAAAACCAGGGAGAAGAAGTACATCGTCAAAGGTAAGCCCTTTGCCTATGATACTGCTCATGCACAGCCTCGCTCTTTAATTGCGCCTTTTGTCGTAGCCGTGTGCTCCATGCGCAAAGATGCAGTTACGGCAGCCGTATATACTTTTTGAAAGACTGTTGCAGCATAATAGTACAACTTGGAATCCCTATCTTTAAGGCGCAACGGGAACTACTGTCAAGCTTTACTCAGGAAATTTCAGAAGGGCATGTTTGGAAAAATATGAATTTGGTCAGGCATGGCTTTTTTGGGGAAGCGAAGCTTCCCCAAGTCTTATCGGCAAAGGGGGTGATATCCTTTGCAAACTCAATATATTTCAGTGTGATATATGTCTTTTATTTTTCCATTTCCTGTTTTGTTTTGATCATTAAATCGACGCCAGCCTCTGTAGAGGCGATGATTTCTTCAAAAAGAGCCTTGGCTTTTGTAGGCTGCTGCAAGTGATATTTATAGAGAAGGGCGAGGTTATACATCGCCTGAGGCTCTCTTTTCAGATCCAGGAGGGATTCAAAGGTTTCCGCTGCTCCAGCCGGGTTACCCATGCGAAATTCACAGACGGCTGTCATAAAGCGGGGGCGGACATCTCCCGGCGCGCTAACGATGGCTCGCTTGAGAAAAACCTGTGCGCGGGACCAGTCTTCCGCAGTCATGAAAACATCGCCAAGTTCCATAAGAGTTTTGGAATCATTGGGATTTTCACGGAGTTTTTCCATGAGCTGGCTTACGCTATCAGACTGTTTGTCATTCAGTGCAAAACCCATGGAGTTTGGTGCGGGCATGGAGGGAGCGTTGGCAGGGGGCATATTGCCGCGAGGCTCCGGCATACCTGCTACATTGTTTTCTTCCACCAGGGAAACCTCTGTAAAGGTGGCCCGCATGGAAATAATTAACATGACGGCGAGGCTTGCTAAAAGAACAGCCGAAATAAGGCGAGTTGATATAAGGGGAAAGGTATTCATGAAATTATTCTCCGGTGGTGCGTATCAATTCGTTGAGCTGGGCCACACGCTTGGCAAGAACGGCTTGTCTTTGGGTCAGAATGAAGAGGTATAGGCCTATTCCAAGCCAGGTAGCTATGCCTGCATACAGAATCCATGTTGTATCCATGAGGTCTCCGTCTTGATATTTGTGCTGATTTTACAGTGTTTTTCAAAATATTGTTGTTAACTATAAGAGTAGGTTATTACTATAATAAGCTTTGTTTATCTAGGTAGTGTCGTCAAATGCAGATATTTTGTTCTCTGCCAAGGAAGAAACATTTTTTATGAAGGGAGTGTACTCTTTGCTACTCGACCGAAATAAAAAGTTTTTCTGACGCTGGCAGAGGGCAAAAGAACCTATTTGAAGACACTATCTAAAAATCATGAGTGCGCTGGGCCATAGCCAGACTATCTACCTGCTTTTCCATAACGGCAAGGCGGTGGCGAAATGCTGTGAGTGAGGCCCAGATAAGCCCAAAAACGATGACGCAGGTTATGACGGTTATTTTCATTTCACTCTCCATACCCCCTTCCTTTGAGGCAAAGACGGCCGGATGAATGGAACGCCACAGGCGTGCGGAGAAAAAGACCAGTGGTACATCCAGAAAAGCAACAATGCCCACAACGGCGGCAACGCGGGCGCGGCGTTCTTCCGGCATATCCATGGTGCGTAGTACCAGGTAGCCGGTGTAGATGAACCACATGATGAGTGTGGTTGTTAGGCGCGGATCCCATGTCCACCAGACTCCCCACGAGCGCTTTGCCCAGATGGAGCCGGTGATGAGTGCCAAAGTGGCAAGGAGCACGCCCACTTCACCTGCTGCACCTGCAAGGGTGTCCCAGAAGGTTTTTTTTGTGCAAAGGTAGGCAATGCTTGCAATAAATACTATTAAAAAGCTGAAAAGCCCCCACCAGGCAAGGGGGAGGTGGATGTAGAATATTTTTTGAATAATTCCCATGTGTTGTTCCACAGGGGCATATACAAATATAAGCCATTGGCAGGCCGCAAGGGCTATGCCGCCTAAAAGGGCCGCAAGGGCGAAAAGCTGCCCACCCTTGGGTGTGGCTTTGGTGTGTTCTGTCGGGGAAGTTGCTTTCATGGCAGTCTCGATATGGTATAAGAGAGCTTTGGTTGCAGTGGAAGAACAGAGCAGAATGATTTGAGCTATTCTTCAGCAGTGTAGAGATAGGGAAACAATATGAGCGCGGCAGCGGCAAACACGCCGTCAAAGGCTATGATAATGCCGATCCATGACGTTGCTCCTTCTGTGAGCTCGGTGCTGAAGGCCGCAGAACCCAGGCGGATGCCTGCCAGAAAAAGCGGAAGCAGTAAAGGAAAGAGAATAATGGTGAGGAGGGATTCTTTGGTACTCTGCCCCTGGGAAAGCGCGCCAAGAAGGGAGCCAAGAATGGCTATACCCAAATCAGCCAATAGAACAGCGCCAAGGCCCAGGGCCCAGTGTGGCGATAATTCCTGGCCAAGAAAAATAATGGTTGCAGGAAAAAATACACACTGCGCCGTGAGGAGTAAAAGCAATCCGGCAACGCCTTTGCCCAGCCAGACAGACTGCACGGGCGCGGGCATAAGGAGCAGCCCGTGACGTTGTCCGTGCCCTTCCTCATACGCATAGAGAGTGCTGAAGATGAGAACTTGACAAAAGGCGGAAGCCATCCAAAATATGGCAGCAGCAGCCTGAGAAGTCATAATCTCTCCGGTCTCACGCGATAAACTGAAAACAAAAATAAGCAGAAGACCCAGGAGCAGAGCCTGAATGAGGCCAGAGCCCCGCCCAAGGGCAAGGTGCAGGTCTTTGCTGGCTATAAGGTATGCAGGGCGTATCATGTGTGGTATTCGCTTGTGGGGGAGTAGGTCAGGCGACGATTTTCCAGCGCAGCCACATAATCCGCTCTGTTGATGTCGCTCTCAAGGGAGTGCGTAATCCAGACAATGGCGGCACCCCGTGCTTTTGCAGCGGCAATTTCCGTATGCAGCATTTGAGTGGAGCGAACATCAAGGCCGGAAGCGGGTTCGTCCAGCAACAAAAGGCTGGGGTTTTGCAACAGTACCCGCGCCAAACTGACACGCTGGCTCATGCCACGGGAAAAGCCGCACACCCGCTCATTGCTGAAGGGGGCCAGCTCTACCCGCTCAAGGGCTGTGGTTATTTCTTTTTCCGAAAGAGTAAGGCCGTTCATACGGCTCCAGAATACAAGATTTTCCTGGGCGGTGAGGTTTGGGTATAAAAAACCCTGGTGCCCAAGAAAGCCCGGAGTATTGCCTGGAATATCATTTGGCAATTCCAGGCGCACTGTCCCTGATGTGGGAAGAATCAATCCGGCCATGATCTTCAACAGGGTTGATTTTCCAGCTCCATTGGCTCCCACAAGCAGGGTGATGCTTCCCGCCAAAATTTTCAGGGAGATATCCTTGAAAATCAGGCGGGAGCCATAGAATCGAGATACTTTTTCCAGAAAAAGCATAGAGTTACTGGGGGGATTTGCTGGGCGCAGTCTCAGTGGAGGAATCCCCGGTTGTTTCATCATCGCTGTCGCGGGCTCTTCCTGCCCGGCTCAAGCCCAGGAAGGGGAAGAGACACATGAGTGTCCCACCTATCCACAGCCAGTTTACCAGCGGGTTGATATGGATGGTGATGTGGGCGTTGCCTTCTTCATCCAGGCTGGCAAGGGTGGCGTAAACCTCTTTGCCGAGGCTGAACAGTGTGCCTACTTCCGTGAAGGTTTGCTTCTCAAAGTTGCTGTACAGGCGACGCTGGGGGGCAAGGGTTCCAAGGTGTTTGCCGTTTTCGGAAACCAGCAGCTCCAGTTCAAGGTACTGGTAGTTGCTTCTTCCTTGCGCATCAAGGCCGTATTCACCTTCATAGATCTCTTTCAGGTGGAAAGTATATTCGTCTACTCTGGCGGTTTGTCCTTGCTTGAGCGTAAGATCTTGCTTTACCTGATATGGGCCGGAAAAGGCAACGCCCAGTACCATCAGCAGCAGGCCAACGTGGACGCCATGCGCAGCCAAGGTTGTTTTGATATGTAACAGCGCTGTGGTGCGACCAAAGAGAAGCAGAATACCGCAAAGGCCTGCCAGAGCTGCGGCTGCCGCTGCGGTGGCAGTTGGCAGACGCAGGTCAGCCCACCAAAGTCCCGCTACGGTTATACAGAAAACGAGAAGAACAGTGACAAAGGAGGCTTTATCTGCAATGCCTTCGCGCCATTTAAGCTGAGGACAAATAACAAGCAAAAAGGCGACAATGGTGAAAAGCGGCAAGCAGGTGCGGTTATAAAAAGCAGGATCTAGTCCCATAGGCTTGCTGGGTAAAAAGCTCCAGTTGAGCGAGAAGGCAGCAGTAAACTTTTGTGCCCCGGTAATAACAACGGGCCACATGGTGGCGATGAGGATAATAACCGAGAGGGCCAGCATCAGCCATGCAAGCAGAACAAGCAGGCCCTCTTTGCTGAAAATGTCGGCAAGGGGCTGCGAGATCTCACGGGATGAAAGGGAAACGAAAAAGGCCAGGGCCAGGGAGCCAAGGGTAAAAATTAATAGAGGTGTACCAACGCCGCCATCACCAAAAGCGTGCAGGGATTCTACTACGCCGCTGCGAACGAGGTAGGTGGCGAAAAAAGCGGAAATTGTGGTAAGGCTCATCAGGAAAACATTGGTGCGCCGCAGTTTGTTGCGTCTGCTTTCTACAACGGCGGTATGTAGGTATGCGGTAGCAACAAGCCAAGGGATAAGGGAAGCATTTTCCACCGGATCCCAGGCCCAATAGCCGCCCCAACCAAGTTCCATATAGGCCCACCACGCGCCAAGGATGATGCCGGCAGTAAGGAGTGACCAGGCAATCAAAATGAAGGGGCGGGTGACATCCCCCCAGGCGGCTTCCTGGGTGCGGGCGGTCAAGGTTCCGGAAAGTGCTTGGGCCAGAGCAAGGCAGCCGGGAATGACAAAGCCGCCATAGCCAAGAAATAAAAGTGGTGGATGAAAGATCATACCGGGGTTTTGCAAGAGGGGATTAAGCCCGTTGCCATCCGGCTGGGGAGACGAAAAGGTGGTGAAGGGGTTGCTCCACACCGTGAGAATAAGGAGAAAAAATGCCATGGTCGAGAAAAATAATATCCAGAACCAGAGCTGTGTTTGAGCGGTGAGTTTTTTATAGGCTGGCAAGAAAGGGAAAATGGCGCCGCCAATGGCTACTGACCACGCCCAGAACAGCATGGAACCCGCTTGCCCTGCCCAAAAAGCTGTTATTCTGTAAAAAAGAGGCAGGGTTACATCTGAGTATTGCGCTACATATTTAACGGAAAAGTCTTTGCTGATAAAGGCATACAGCAGAATGGCGCTTGAAAGTGTCATGCAGCCGGTGAGTGTGGTGTGTGCGGATTTTGCCCAAGGCAAGATGCCAAGTTCTCGATTTTGTAAAATCTGAACAAGGGCAGCGCCCGCATAAAAAACGGCAAACAGAAAGGACGCCGACAAAAGAAGATAGGCGAATAGGTACATGGTATAAACGACTCCTGCCACACAACCCGTGCCTTTGCCAAGGCTTATAAAAGATCAAACACGTACAGGTTTGTACGCGCTCAGGATACGTATTTTTATAATGCGGCAAAGGAAAGCGGGAGTTTAGCTACGATTTTCTTTTTGATATTTTGAAGGGCATTTCGTCATTAGTGTTTTGGCGTAAAAACGGCTGTCAGCGCCATCTCGTTTGCCTTCAACAATAACCTCTACCCCTGCCTTAAAAGTGTCAGGCACTGCGCCTTTATAGACGACCCAAAGAGTCTGCGTTGCATTTTCTTTGTCCTCAAGCTGAAAGGAAACCCCTGTGCCAGTGTCAAGCGAGGCAATGCCTTCTTCTTTGACGGTGCCAAAAAGGCGGGCAGATTGCAATTGTTCAGCGGGCATGGCTATTGCTTCAGAAACGTTGAGGAAATACACAGAATTTTCAGATATACCTGAAAAAATCAGGTAGCCGACGCCTGAAACAAAAAGGGCCAACGCCACTATGTACAGACTTTTGCTGCGTTTCGCGGTCATGGTATTGTTTTCCTTCTAATTGTTTGCCGGTGATTCATTTATAAAAACATGGCTTCGTGTGGCCGAAATCCATGAGTAAAAGAAATGTAATAGTGTGAGGCCAATAAACATTATCGCGGTTTTGGTAAAAAGGCAAGGAGCCAAATTATTTGTTGGCAAGCCCGTATTGAGTTCGTTGCATAGAGTCCGTTGTGCAACGAACTCTGGCTATTGCGTAGCTCGCTTTTCTTCGTTCATAAGATAGTTTTGAGTTACCGCTTGGGGGACAGGTGGCTCCGTAGGGTTCGCTCGCATTCGCCAGAGTAGCGCTCGTATTCGCTGTAAATGCAGCCGCAATACTGCTGGCGATAGATATTCCATTCCTTTGAAATACGAATGCCCTGTTGCCAGGATGTGCGGAAGTCTTCGTAAATAAAAGCAAGATTGTTTTGGGCGGCTGCCTCATGCCCAAGAGCCTGGAGCAAAGTATGGTTTTGATAGCGGGAGTAAAGCAGTGATGAGGTAAAGGCAGTAAATCCGGCCCGTGCGGCATGGTGGGCGGTATAAAAAAGACGAGTGCGCCAGCAGAGAGAACAGCGTTTCTGCTCATTTCCTGCCATCAGGCGCAGCCAGGGAATAGGATTGATGGCAGGGGGAAGCGTAACCGAGGGCGACGGGTTGGCATTGAGCCCGCGATCGGGCCGGGTGTCAGGTTCGGACGAGAAGTCGTTATTTTCTTGGCGGTGGCGATTCTGCGGCAGGGAGTCGACAGTGATCCAATGTTGCTGATTTTCCGGCAGCGTGTCGGCAAAAATAAGGGGAATATCAAGCTTGTCGGCAACAGCAAGAGCCCCCTCGCGTCTTTTAAGATACTCTGCCAGTGGATGAATATTGGGGTTGAAAAACAACCCGGTGAGGTGATGTCCCTTGTCTGCAAGGCGTTGTAGTACGGTTATGGAACAAGGCCCGCAGCAGATGTGGACAAGGACGTTTGAGTTTTGGGAGTGGCTATTTGTTTGCATGGTCTTTGGCTTGTTAATGTCCTGAGTGGGCCAGCACATGATTAAGGCTTCGAGTGGAGCTGTGAAATGTGCCGTTCTGCCAGTTATACCGCGTAAGTGTCCACGCTTCTATATCAAGCTGATCCAGTTTTCCTTCGGCATCTTGTGCTAATGTGGCGGCAAGAACTGCGATGACTTCCTCTGTGGGGAAGTATATACCTTCAAAGGCGATAGCAATACGGGTATCGTCTAGTTCAACCCAAGCCGGCTGCGCATGATTAGAGCCAGTGGCTGTTTCCAGACTGATGGCGTCCCTTGCGGCAAGCTGCACTGCGGCAAGAATATCTGGATCTGCCAGAGTGAATGAGGCGTATATTTTAATGAGAACAGACATTTATTGTTGTGGGGATGTGGGTTCAAAACATTTTGCTGTATCCTTTGCCCATTGGTAACCTGTGCAATCAGCGAGGGCGCAGGCCGTACGAAAATCACTGCACATGGCGGCAATTTCTTCCTGAACAAAGAAGGCAGCCGCCCGATGTGCATATAATTCCGCATTTTGCGGCGAAAGGGTTAGAGCCTCGGTAAAGGCCGCTGCCGCCGAGGCAGGCAGACGCTGGCGCAGCAGGGCGGCTCCCTTGATATCATAAGCAAAATACAGGTGCGGAGCGGATGAAATGGCGGCATTGGCGTAGTTAAGCGCCTCTGCCGGACGGTCAAGCTGAAGATTCACCTCAGCAAGGGCCGTGAGTATCAGGGGAGAGGTAGGATCAAGGGTGTGAATCCGCAATAGTATTTCCTCAACTGCCTGAGGGGCATTCCATGTAGATGTGCGCTGTGGAAGTAAGGTCAAATATACTTCAAGGGCTTTTAACTTATCAAAGATTATTTGTATTTTCTGGAGTTCGGCTTCCTTGCCGGTGGTTTCTGCTGATACGGTCAGTAAGGGTTTTGCCAGGGCATCATAGTTTGCCAGCAGGCGAGTCTGTTCTTCAAAGACGATGGAGCAGAGGGCCAGTGATGTTTGATTCTTTAAACCGGCAATGACACTTTCCCGCAAGGGAGCAGTGGGTGGCACGAGCACAACCTGGGCAACGGCTTTTGCTGAAGGGGGAAAGCCGCTGATCCCTTCCACAGAGAGCCGGGTTGTATACAAAAGGCGAGCAAGGCCCGGCAGGCTTGGTAAGGGCTGCGCGTTCTCCTTGCAGGTATTGGTGGCAAGTTGCAGGCTTGGCTCACGGGCAAGGCTACGCATGGCTTGGTGAATGGCTGAAAGTTCTGCCGCAACTTTAGCTGCGGCAAGGGCCGTTTCGCGCCGAATGAGTCCCTGAAAAGGGCGCTGCTGCTCGAAAACAAGGGTTCGTTGCGGCGCTGCTGCTGTGCCGGATACAGCGTGTGTAGCCGGCAGCAACAGCCAGAAGAGGCAGCATAGAATATGGAGCAGGGCGGTATTTTGCCGAGTCACTGGAATTAGCGTATGAGTTTTTGCCGAATGGCGAGGGCCATGGGACGAACAAGGTCGCTTGCGGTGTCTGCGAGTACGTCTTGTGGTGCAGAGGCAAGGGGCACAACGCGCCGCGACAGGGAGCTGGAAAAATTATTTGTAAGGATGGAGGATTTGTTGTCTTTGAGCTGCATGGAGGCGCGCATGGTGCAGGCGTAAGATGTGGAAGATTCTTCCACAAGCCAGACTTCTGCGATACTGCCTGTTATAATGTACTTTGCGCCGCTGTTTTGCGCCTCTGTTTCGCTGTTTGCCACAGTTATGACAAAATCCTGGCGAGCCAACTCGGTAGCCAGGGCGCGGGTCAGCCAATCTTGCACGCTGGAGGCGGGTATGAAGGTGCTGCCGTCGCTTTGTTGCCCAACGGCAACCTTGTTTCTGGCGTCTGCAAGAAGTACAACGCACACTTTGGGCGCTGTCGCCGCAGGGATGGTTTCAGGCTGGGTTGGATTATAGGTGAGGGGTACGGTGTCATGGGCGCATCCGGCGGCAAAAAGAGTGAGGGTGAGGCAGCAGGCCACGCACCAGCAGGCCAAGGGGGAACGTGTGTTCATGGAGCGGGAGGGTAAATGCATGTAATCCTCACTTGTGTACTCGCCAGAGTCTTATTGTTAAAATTTGGAAGCTGCCGCTCCCGTGTAAAGTATGGCTGAATGCTGGCATCGGAAAAATGAATAAGTGTGCCTGAAGCTGGCTTGTGTGATGATATCGCTAAAGTGCGGATTTCTCAAGTCTTGATTTTTTGTTGGCATTTTTTGCTTTTTTCCAGGAATAAATCAAAAAAGCTGAGGGAGAGGTCTTGCCACAAGGTGCTATTCGTTGCTACAGTGTTTTTTGTGCGAGGGGTGCTAGAAAAAGTGTTTTGACAGTATGATTTTTTTAAATTTACAAAAAAACTATTGACATTAGGGGCACGCTTTGTAAAAGCAGGCCTTGATATCTTATTCAACTTAATGCCGGTTACTCTTGCACCGGCAAAACATTTTATGGAGTTTACAATGACCAAAGCTGAACTGGTACAACAAATTCATGCAAAATCCGGCCTTCCTACTAAGGCGCAAGCGGAAGCCGCTCTCGATGCTCTTATTGATACTTTGACTGACGCTATGAAGAGTGGAGATGCTGTTACATTTACCGGCTTTGGTAGCTTTAAGGTAACGGAACGTGCAGCACGCAAGGGGCGCAACCCCCGCACCGGCAAGGAAATAGATATTCCTGCTGGCAAGGCTGTGAAATTTACTCCAGGTAAGGCATTGAAAGAAGTTGTGAAATAGTTTGCTCTTTTGCTTGTTTTTTTTGAAAGGCCGCTTTGCGGCCTTTCAGGTTTCTTGTCTGGAGCTTTTGTTTGATTTACGATGCGTCTGCCTTGTAATCCAATTTGAGACCGTTGCGTATTCATGGGAAAGAGAGTATACGCAAGCAGGAACTATACTTTTGAACGGAACCTGTTTTGACCTATAGGGGGAAGCAGTTGGTGAGACGTTATTTGAAAAAAATCGGCATTGTCGCTACTCTGGCTTGTATGTGTGTGAGTGGTGGCGGGTATGCTGCGGAGTTGACTGTTAACAAAATAGCTGCCGTTGTTAATGGCGAAATGATAACTCAGCATGAGGTTGAGCGGCATGCGGCATCTGAAATTGCCCGGTTGAACCTTTCGCCTTCTGACCCGCGCATTGCGGAAATAAAAAAAACTGTTCTGGAAAGCATGATTACTAATAGTCTGTTGCGCCAAGAGGCACAGCGGATGAAAGTAACTGTTTCTGACAATGAAATTGATTCTGAAATCCGGAAAATAATGCAGCAGA
Source organism: Desulfovibrio sp. (assembly GCA_031546885.1). Taxonomy (GTDB): domain Bacteria; phylum Desulfobacterota; class Desulfovibrionia; order Desulfovibrionales; family Desulfovibrionaceae; genus Frigididesulfovibrio. The sequence continues at coordinate 33,989 of JAVBJS010000109.1, read as the reverse complement.
ACAAGCTTAGTCCGGCTGCCTTTGAGCAGGAGCTAACACGGCAGGGCGGGAGCATTGCGATGCTTAAGGAACGGTTGCATGATAACGCGCTTCGGCAGCGCATGATTTCTTTCATGATTGCCCGGCGAGTTGTTGTTACTGAAGAAGAAATTGCGAAATATTATGAAACGCACAAGTCTGAATTTACAGCAGGCGCAAAAACCGCAAGCTTTTCTGTTATTGTTTTCCCTCCCTCCGCAAATGTAAAGCAGCTTTATAGTCAGCTAAAAGCGGGAGCATTGGGTTTTGAGGATGCCGCACGCAAATATTCTATTGATGCTTCCGCCAAGAACGGAGGAAATGTTGGTCAGGTATCTTGGGCATCCATGTCGCCAAATTTGCATAAGGTATTGGAATCGCTTAAAGATGGTGAGATATCTCCCTTGTTGAAATTTGATCAGAATCAGGCTGTTGTCAGGCGTAATGCTGTGACGGAAGGTGGCCCGCAATCTTTGGAAGACGCACGCGGGCGCATTGAGGAAACACTGCGCGAACCGCGTCTGCAAGAACGGTTTAAGGAATATTCCCAGCAACTACGCAGCAAGGCCGTTGTGGATGTTCGAATGTAACAGGGACGAATCAGGGATTGGCGCCACAGACATAATTTCGACTTGTATGTGCCTGCCTTGGCAGATCTGACTTGTTGTACAGACACTATCTCGGTTTGAGGAAACTTCATGACATTGCAGGAATTAGGACAAATTATTCGCGAACATCGCGAAATCAGCGGGCTTAGCATTGAAGAAATAGCAGGGCGCATCAAGGTTTCCGCTCGGATATTACGTTCTATTGAAAACGGCTCTATGGAGGGTTTGCCACACGTTGTTTATACGAAAAGCTTTGTGCGGGCCTTTGCCACCATGGTGGGTGTTGAGCAGAATCTTTTAAACGATGCTGTGGCCAAGATTTTTTCTGCGGAGGCATGTGCGGATGTAAAGGTTGATTCCGGCTTTAAAGCTTGCCCGCCGCCACCTTCCAATCTGGGTAAGGGGCTTGCCTTTGTTTTTTGCTTGATTTTACTTTTGGTGGGGCTTGCCACAGGAGGCTGGTATATTTTTACTGAATATGGCGATACCATGCTCCAGTATGTAAAGCAGCCCTTTTCAAGTGGTGTACCTGCATCGAACAGCTCGAACAGAACCACTTCCAGAGAGGCGACTCCTCTGGACATGGCTCCTTTGGCGTCACTCCTGGCCCCTCATGAGGGCGCGGCGCCTGCTAATGAAATACCTTCGCGTAATGATGTGCCGGTGGCTTCTTCTGTTTCCCCATCGCCCAGTGTTTCATCTCCCTCTGGCGCAACAGCTCTGCTCCTGGCAACCCCCAGTGCGGCAGAGCCTGTTTCGCCTCGAGAGGCCCGTGCGGCACCGCAGGTGGAGCCTGTCGCACAGCATGTTGTTGTAGTGAAAAGTCGGGGGCCTTGTTGGATTGGTTTTAAGGTTGATGGGGTAAGTAAGCACTATACCACGCAGACTAACGAGCCCTTTACCATAACCTTTGATAAATCTTTTGAAGCCGTTTTTGGCAATCCTTCTGTTGTGGAGGTTACCTATAATGGTAACCCTTATAAACTCGAATTCCGCCCCCGCGAAAGCGCCAAGCTTGTTCTTCCTTAAATCTTCCCGTATCCTCTTCTGATCTTCATGGAATTTTCCGAAAAAGTATTTGTTTTGCAAGTGGGCAAATTTCGTGAAACTGACCTTTGGGTTCGTCTGCTTTCGCCGACCCGAGGATTGCTTTCTGCCTTTGCTTTTGGTGGCAGTAGAAGCAGGCGTCGTTTCATGGGATGTCTTGATGTATGTAATCAGGTACTATTTCGTATACAGCCCGCCAAGCGCGGCGCGTATCTGGCTTTGCAGGAAGGGGTGTTGATAAATGGGCCCCGGCGGCTACGCACCGACTGGGCTCGCTATGGCATGGCGAACAACTGCATAAAATACGTGCAGGCGTTTGATGTTGGCTCAGAAGGAGCGGGCAAGGTGTACCAGCTTTTGGAGCAGATATTGCAACTTCTTGAAGAAGCGGATACGCTCCCAGTACTTTTGCCGATTTTTTTTCGGGCCCGATTGGCCTTTGATCAGGGTTATCCCTTTGATACACAGCAATGTTCCTTGTGCAGTGCTGTTTTTACCAATGGGGGAAACTTCGCCGTGCGCGAAGGGATAATGCTGTGCCATGACTGTGCCGATATGAAGCAGCGGGAATTGTTGCATTTGGAGCAGAGAACCCTTGCGGTTTTGCAGGTAATTACGCAAGATCCGCCAAAGGCGTGGGCTTCCCTTGAATTTGACGGAAACATAAGAAATGAATGTGCTCGCACCCTTGATAGCTTTCTTGAGTATCATGTGGGGCTTGTATGGGAAAACGGGCGTTTTGTTCGCGTGTAATTTATAAAATACAGGCCTTATTATATTTGGAGCATATATGTATTTTCAAGATGTTATTATGACGTTGCAGCGTTTTTGGGCAGACCATGGCTGTGTTATCCAGCAGCCATATGATGTTGAATGCGGAGCAGGCACCTTTAACCCGGCAACCTTTTTGCGTGTTATTGGGCCTGAGCATTGGAATGTTGCGTATGTGGAGCCCTCTCGTCGTCCTACTGACGGGCGCTATGGAGAAAATCCAAACCGCTTGCAGCACTACTTTCAGTTTCAGGTTATTTTGAAACCTTCGCCCGCCAATGTGCAAGATCTTTATCTCAAAAGCTTACAGGCACTTGGGATTGATTTGGCTGAGCATGACATTCGCTTTGTAGAAGACGATTGGGAATCACCCACCCTTGGGGCTTGGGGGCTTGGTTGGGAAGTGTGGCTGAATGGCATGGAAGTGACCCAGTTTACATATTTTCAGCAGGTGGGAGGGATTGACCTTGCACCTACCAGTGTTGAAATTACCTACGGACTTGAGCGGCTTTGCATGTATCTGCAAGAAAAAGAATCTGTGTATGATCTACAATGGAATGCCAATGTAACATATGGAAATATATATCACCAGAATGAAGTAGAGCAGTCAAAATTTAATTTTGAGTGCAGTAATGCGGAGGTTTTGCTGCGGCATTTTTCCGATTACGAGCGAGAAGCGCACCAATTGGTTGGGCAAGGGCTTTTGGGGCCAGCGTATGATCACGTTATGAAGTGCTCACACACCTTTAATTTGCTTGATGCGCGTGGCGCCATTTCCATAACGGAGCGGACGGGGTATATTGGAAGAGTGCGTAATCTTGCTTCTTCCGTGGCTCGCTTGTATGCTGCGCAGCGGCAGGAGATGGGTTATCCCATGCTCAAGGCTTCGCATGAGTAGCCGCGTTGGCTTTGAGGGAACATCGCTGTTTTTTCGGAAGAGCGCATCTTACTATTATGCAACATTCTCCCATTTTTTGAAAGGAATATCGTATGCCTGCTTTTGTTCTTGAAATTGGTATGGAAGAGCTGCCTTCGCATTTTCTTGCGCCTGCGGAAAAAGAATTGGCAGAGCGCTTTGCCTCTGCCCTTACTGAAGCGGGACTACCTTTTTCCGGGTTGTCGGTGTTTTCGACGCCGCGGCGTTTTTTGTTGTATTGCAGTCAGGTGAGCGAAAGCGCCATTACGCGGGAAGAGGTTGTTACCGGGCCATCCTTGAAGGCAGCCTATGATTTGGGCGGACGACCCACTCGCGCCGCTGAGGGTTTTGCAAAAACACATGGGTTAACCCTTGCTGAGACCTTTACCCTTGAAACGGAGAAAGGCTCATATATTGCGGTAAAGAAAAATATTGGTGGCGGGTGCGCCATGCAAATTCTTTCAGGCCTTTGTCCCTCTTTGATATGTGCGTTACCCTTTCCTAAGAAAATGCGGTGGGGAAGCTCTGAATTTCTTTTCGCCCGTCCTTTGCGCTGGATTGTTGCTTTGCTTGGGGATGCTATTGTACCTTTTTCCGTTGGCGGGATTGACGCCGGCAATATGACCTATGGGCATCGCGTGCATGGGGCCGGCCCTTTCAACGTGCCCCAGGCCGCAGATATGCTGTCTATTTTGCGTAATCAATGTGGGGTTGTTGTGGATGCAGCCGAGCGTCGCCGTACCATTCGAGAGCGAGGGGATGCCCTGGCAGCCGAGCGGAACGGCAATGTTTTATGGAAAGACTCGCTTTTAGACGAGGTGCAGGGATTATGTGAGCGTCCTGTTCCCATCTTGGGCGGCTTTGATCCCTCTTACCTCGAAGTGCCGCGTGAGGTTTTACTCACCAGCATGGAGAGCCATCAAAAAAGTTTTGGCGTTACTGGGGATGGGGGGCGGTTGCTGCCGTATTTTCTGACTGTTCTGAATATGGAACCCAAAGATCCTGTGCGTGTGCGTAAAGGCTGGGAACGGGTATTACGGGCCCGCCTTGAAGATGCCCGTTTTTTTTGGAAAACGGATTTGGCCTCGTCCTTTGATGTCTGGTCCGAGTCTTTGGAGTCCGTTATTTTTCTTGCTCCCTTGGGAAGCATGGGTGATAAAAGCCGCCGCATAGCTACGCTCTGCGCTTGGCTTGCCGCGCATGTACGGCCTGCCGTTGGCGATCAAAAAATTGATGCCGGTCACGCAGAGCGGGCCGGGCGCTTGTGCAAGGCAGATCTTGTTTCGGAAATGGTAAAAGAATTTGCTACGCTGCAAGGCGTTATGGGGGGAATTTACGCCCTGCGGTTTAATGAGGCCCAAGAAGTGGCAATAGCCATTGCCGAGCAATACTTGCCCACAGGGCCGGATTCTCCTGTGCCTTCTTCCCTGTATGGTTCCATTGTCTCTATAGCGGATAAAGCGGACACGCTTGCCGGGTGCTTTGGCTTGGGAATGATTCCCACCGGCACGGCAGATCCATATGCTTTGCGAAGGGCTGTTCTAGGCATTATTCGCATTGTTCAGGAGAATGGCTTGCGTTTGCATGTGGGTGAGCTTTTTGCCAAGGCTATGCAGGGTTACGGGGAGCGTTCCTGGAAGATTTTGCCTGATCAGGCCTTGCTGCGCTTGGATGAATTTTTCATGCTGCGTTTAAAGAACCATATGATTGCAAATGGGGCTGAAACGCTTTTGGCGGAAGCTGCTCTGGTTGTCGGCTTTCATGACGTATGGGCTGCTTCGGCACGGTTGAATGCCCTTATGGCTTTTAGCCGTACGCCTGACTTTGCTCAGTCTCTTCTTACCTTCAAGCGTGCTGCAAATATTATTCGTAAGCAGGGGCATGAAGCAGATCTTATTTTGACAGGGCAGTACATTCCCGCTCTCTTTCAAGACGAGGCAGAGAAAAAACTGGCGGGTGAGCTTGAGCGTGTTCTTCCCATCTTTGAGGCCCTATGGAAAAACGATCAATATGCGGAATTGTTTGCTCTGTTGCGTGAGCTGCGCCCGGCTGTAGATGTTTTCTTTGAATCCGTGATGGTGATGTGTGATGATGAAGCCCTTCGCCTGAACAGGCTTAATCTTTTGCAAGCTCTGGTAACGCCCCTTTCCCGGTTGGCGGATTTTGCTGCTCTTCAGATGTAGAGACCATTGCGCAATGGCCAGAGTTCGTTGCCTTGTGCAACGAACCCATGTAGAGAAAAACTGAGTAGAGAAAAACTGGCTAGGGCCTGTTGATACTGCGAGGACAAAAATCCTTTTAGTGTCAACAGGCCCTAGTGCTGATATTTCATGAGGATGAGGCCTGCTGCGCAGTTGCCCGCAAGCGAGCAGCGCAGCGTGCCTTTCTTTTAAAGGCCGTTTGGGTTTTAAAAGTATGTTAAAAAGACATATGAGTTCGTTGCATTGTGCAACGAACTCAGTCGGGAGGCTTCTTTTTATTTTATCTTGAGATTGAGGGTGATGCCTTTGCCCGAGATCGGGGCCATCATGTCGTCCAAAAGTCTGCTTAAAAGAGAATCCATTTGCACTTTGGCGGCTTCCGGGTCAAGGATAAGCGGTGGAAGCGGGTATAACCGCTCAAGCGTCTTATCAATGACCTGCAAGGGAGGGCTGTAAGGAATTATGGTAAATTTGTTATAGGCGGACATGAGTTCTCCTTATAAGCGACGTTATCGATAAGAGTAATTTTACTATGAAGCTGTTTGACAGAGGAGCGAAGAGCTCCTATTTCTGCCGGTGAATCTGCCAGAGCAGTTAACCTCTGTATTAGTTAGACTGCTTTATGCTATTACGCTGATACTAAGGCGGTTTTTGCAAAGGTCACTTTGCTAAAATGTGGAGTTTTACCCGCTTACCCCTCCTTAGGCGGTGTAAAATTCTGACAAATTTGTAGTATGCTTGCGCACAAGTAAACGCGATAATTTGAGTAAAATTGTCACGTTTTTAGCGGCATAGCGCTAGCCGCCCTTGTAAAGACAAGTCTATTCTTATATGGCATATCGGCTAGGATTATAAAACTTTAGGGTGTTTTTGACAATAACTTTTTATTTTTTGCCGAGTACTGTCTTGCTATGTGTAATATACTCAATTTAATGGATTTATATTGATCAAAAGGATTGGAGTAAGGATTTCTTTTCGTTTGAGTTGAGTTCGCTGCATAATGCAACGAATTCTGGCCATTGTGCAGGCCTTGTGTGGTGCCCTTTGGGCAGGCGCTAAAAACGAGAAAAGGGAACCTACATTTGTAAGTTCCCTTTGGGGATATCTCTTATTATCTTTTGTAGATAAATTCTGGTCGGGATGAAAAGATTTGAACTTTCGACCCCCTGAACCCCATTCAGGTACGCTCCCATGCTGCGCTACATCCCGACATCCCGATGATTTAATCCAGATATTATTTCGAGTCAACTAAAAACTGCTACAATTTCAGGTGAAATGTATTTTTTTTGTTTGAAGGAGGGTGGACAACGAACTCTGGCGCTTGCACTGTTCGCTTGCGGACACCTGCTGCGCAGTTGTCGAAGGCCATTTTGCAATGATCTCTCCATAGCAAGCGAACAGCACAGCGTGCCTTTCTTTAGAAAGTCGCAATGATTTCAAGCGTATTCGATAGGAAATATTTTTTTTTATTGTTAAAAATCAGGTTTTGTATTCTAAATAATTTTATTTTTATATTTTTATAGCTAAATAGTATAAATGCTGTCATTCTCTTATTGTATCAAAGTCACCTTTTCAAAGTACATTGGATGGACTTGATGCCTCTATCGAAGTACCAGCGGCCGTCTGCATATGTCTTGAACCGAAATATTCTTGGCCGGGCAGTATTGATACCGCATGTATTGCCTGTGAACCTGCTGCTCTGGAAGCAGTTCATCACAATTTCAAATCTACTTTGTTGTTTCAACATACCATCTTCTCGCCAAACTCCCTGCAAAACAACAAATAACCCAGCTTTGCTCCACACCAAGGCCCATCCGTTCTCAAGAAGAACAAGGAGGTCGCCGTAATGACCATCACTACTACACGCTTCAGGGAAGTGTATACCAACATCCTGGCCAGGTTTCACAAAACGGGTGACTCCCGCGCCGCCATTTATGACGATCTGCGGCTCCCCTTGGAGATGTTGAGCGCCGACCAGCGCACACTGCACAGCAAAACTCTTGCCGCCATTCATGAGCTGGCGCCTGGACGCTCTCGTAGCCGTCTGTTGGCACGACTGGATGACAATGAGCGTATACTCCTTGGCGTACACGCTCTGCTGGTCGAGGATATCGAGGCGGATCAGCGCATCACGCCTGCCGGGGAATGGCTGCTGGATAATTTTTATGTGATTGAAGAACAGATCCGCACTGCCAGGCGGCACTTTCCGAAAGGGTATAGCCAAGAGCTGCCGCATCTACTGAACACGGATTCGGCGGGCCTTCCTCGTGTCTACGATATCAGTCTGGCTGCCATTGCCCATGGTGATGGGCGTATGGATCCAGGTAGCTTGCGTGAGATGGTGGCCGCGTACCAGTCGGTAACTACTCTGAACTTGGGTGAACTCTGGGCTATCCCCATTATGCTGCGCCTCGCTCTGGTTGATAAATTGCGCAACGTAGCCGGCGTCGTCGCCGCCAACAGAAAGGAACGAATCAGCGCCAACGCATGGGCTGACCAGATGATCGCGGTCGCCGTGGAGGAGCCGAAAAAACTGATTCTGGTTATTGCTGATATGGCTCGCTCAACCCCCTCGCTGACAAGTTCATTTGTTGCCGAACTTATGCGGCGCTTGCGAGGGCTGGGGCCAGCCCTCGCGCTCCCGCTCACCTGGATCGAGCAGCGCCTCGCGGAAAACGAACTCACCATTGAACAGTTGGTGCGCATGGAAAATCAGCTCCAGGCCGCCAACCAAGTTTCCATGAGTAATTGTATTGGCAGTCTGCGTATGCTTGATGCGATGGACTGGCGTGATTTTGTTGAAACCTTAAGCCACGTTGAGCAAACACTGGCAGAAGACCCCGTCGGTGCCTATGCCGCCATGGATTTTGCAACTCGCGATCATTACCGCCATGTGCTGGAAAAACTGGCTAAAGCGAGCTCGTATTCTGAACTTGAGATCGCGCATAAGGCGCTTGCGCTGGCTCAGGCAGCCGCACTGCACCATGGCAATGGCGCTACGCCTTTGCCAGAGAATGACAAACGCACTGCGCATGTCGGGTATTACATCATTGGTGACGGTTTGCCGCAGTTGGAAGAGAGTGCGGGAGTTGTCGTGCCGTTAGTCAGGGCTTTACAACGGTCTTGCCGTGAATTTCCTTTGCTGCTGTATAGCGGAAGCATTCTGCTTCTTACAGGTATTGTGGCCGCTGGCTTTGTGGCACTGGCTGCCGGTGGCGGTGTATCCGGCTGGTTGTTGTATGCGCTTGGGGTGTTCTCTTTTGTGGGAGGCAGCCATTTGGCCTTTGCTCTGGTGAACTGGCTGGCCGTTCTGCTGGTCACCCCGCGCCCTCTGCCGCGTCTTGATTTTTCTAAAGGGATACCGGGTGAATTACGAACTCTGGTGGTTGTTCCCACCATGCTTTTGAATACCCATAATCTGAAAAGTCTCATTACAGATCTTGAAATTCGTTTTTTAGCAAACCGTGACAAGCACCTTCATTTTGCTCTGCTAACGGATTTCGGTGATGCGGCAACAGAAAGTACCCCGGTGGATGAAGCTTTGCTGCAGGCGGCTCAGAATAAAATTGAATCTTTGAACCGCAAGTACAAAGGGGCATCCGGGGATTCTTTTTTTCTTTTTCATCGCCCGCGACTTTGGAACCCTCAGGAAAATCTGTGGATGGGTTACGAACGAAAACGCGGAAAATTAGCTGATCTTAACAAATTTTTACGCAGTGGCTTACGAGATAAATTTTCCCATGTCGTGGGTAATACTGCGGTGCTGAGCACAGTAAAGTACGTGATTACTCTTGATACCGATACGCAATTGGTTCGCGATTCGGCGCGGCAGTTTGTAGGAACCATGGCGCATCCTCTTAATCAGGCCCGCTATGATCAAAGTCGCCACCGCGTTGTGGCTGGCTATGGTATTCTTCAGCCAAGGGTGGCGGCCAGTCTGCCGGGCAGCACCCGCTCACGGTATGCGCAGCTTTGCTCCAGTGACACAGGAATTGACCCTTATACACGGGCTTCGTCAGATGTGTATCAGGATCTGTTTGGGGAAGGCTCGTTTATTGGCAAGGGGATCTATGATGTTGCCATCTTTGAGCAGGCGCTGGCTGGTCGCCTGCCTGCCAACACAATTCTCAGCCATGATCTTTTGGAAGGTTGCTATGCCCGCTCCGGTCTTGTAAGTGATGTGCAGATGTATGAAGAATACCCGGCCCGCTACAGCATGGATGTCAGCAGGCGGTACCGCTGGATTCGTGGTGACTGGCAGATAGCTCGTTGGGTGTTGCCAAAAGTACCTGGCCCTGACGGGCAAGCACGGCCGAACCATCTTTCAGCCTTGTCCCGCTGGAAAATTCTCGATAACCTGCGCCGTAGTTTGATCGCCGCAGTTTTGATGTGTTTGCTTTTTATCGGTTGGACTGTCTCTCCTACACCCTTGCTGTGGTCTTTGGCGGTAGTGGGTCTTATTTTGATACCCTCGGTGCTTTCGTCCCTCTTGAGCTTGCTTCAAAAATCTGCCGACATGAATTTTTGGCAACACTGCAAGACCACTGTGAGTCAGGCCCCAAGGCACTATAGCCAAGCAGTTCTCTCATTGCTTTGCTTGCCGCATGAAGCTCTGTTCAGTCTGGATGCCATCAGTCGTACCCTCTGGCGGATGCTGGTTTCCCACAAGCTGTTACTGGAGTGGAATCCTTCCACCGGAGTCCAGCGTCTGGACACCGGCGATCTTACCGACTCTTTTCGGCGCATGTGGATTGGGCCGGCCGTGGCCGTTGCCGGAGCGATTATTCTGACAACGCTCAGCCCGACCGGGCTGTCGGCCTATTTTGCGATTGCTCCGCTTTTGGTTCTTTGGCTATTTTCCCCGCTGGTCATGTGGTGGATGAGCTCTCCTATACCGCCGCATCAGGATAGCCTGACAGACGAGCAACTCGTGTTCCTTCGTAAGCTCGCCAGAAAAACCTGGAGGTTTTTTGAAACCTTTGTCGGCCCGGCAGATAATTGGCTGCCCCCCGACAATCACCAGGAACAGCCTGTTGCAAGAACAGCCCACCGCACCTCGCCTACCAACATGGGCCTTGCACTTTTGGCAAACCTGACCGCCTATGATTTCGGAACGATTACAGCAGGCCGGTTTATGGAGCGCACAGAAAAGACCTTCCAGACCATGAAAGGCCTGGAGCGGTATCGCGGGCACTTTTACAACTGGTACGACACCCAATCCCTGGCGCCTTTGCCGCCTTTGTATGTGTCGTCGGTAGATAGCGGCAACCTCGCAGGGCACCTTTTGACTTTGCGCGCCGGTTTGGCTGAACTCGCCACGCGGCCTGTTCTTGGGAACCAGCTTTTCACAAATTTGGACGACACCCTTGGCATTGCCGAGGACTCTCTCACGCCCGAAACGTGGAAAGCGGACTCACAAGGGCCATTTCAATTCGCACAATTGCGGCAACATATGACTGCAACGGTGCAAGCCGTTCCTGTCAGTCTGGATGCCGTACAGCATGCCCTTACGCAACTGAGCGCGGCGGCGGCAGATATTCTATTAGCACTACCAGCTACAGATGCTGATTTTGCAAGTGAATTTCAGTGGTGGGTACAGGCCTTTGACCGTCAATGTCGTAACGCGCTGGAGGAACTCACGTTGCTTTGCCCGTGGACGCAGCTTCCTGTTGCACAGCGGAGTCTTGATGTCTTCCCCGAACTTGACAAGGTGCTGACGTTGTGGGAGCTGGAACGCTTGGAATCGAGCTTGGCCCCTGGGCTGGAGGCTCGGCATAATGCGGTGCGTGACAAAGACGAAGCGAGGGAGTTGCAAGGCTTTATAGAGGCAGGAAGCCTGCAAGCCAAAGCCAGGCTGGAACGCATCGCTGATTTACGTGGACAATGCTCTTTGTTCAGTCAGATGGACTATGACTTTTTGTATGATGCTGAACGCAGACTTTTGACCATTGGTTATAATGTCAATGAACACAGGCCCGATGCCGGGTACTATGATTTGTTGGCTTCGGAAGCCAGACTGGCCAGCTTTGTGGGCATTGCCCAGGGGGTGCTGCCGCAGGAAAACTGGTTTGCTCTTGGCCGCCTGCTTACCAGTTCCGGCGGGGAACCGATTCTGCTGTCCTGGAGCGGGTCGATGTTTGAATACCTGATGCCGCTTCTGGTTATGCCCGGCTATGAGCACACACTTTTGGATGAAACGTGCAAGGTCGCAGTATCCAGGCAAATAGCCTACGGCAAGCTGCGTGGGGTGCCGTGGGGTGTTTCCGAATGCGGCTATAATGCCTTTGATGCCTCCCTTAACTATCAATATCGAGCTTTTGGCGTACCAGGTCTTGGCCTTAAACGCGGTCTGGCTGCGGAACTGGTCATTGCGCCCTATGCTTCAGCTTTGGCATTGCTGGTGACTCCCGGCGAGGCCTGCGGTAATTTACAACGCTTGGCTGCTGAACAATTTGAGGGTCGGTTCGGCCTCTATGAAGCCATTGACTATACGCCGTCTCGCCTGCCGCGTGGGCAGACATACGGTGTTGTCCGTTCTTTCATGGCCCATCACCAGGGCATGAGCCTCTTGGCCTTTGCTCATTTGCTTATGGGCGCACCCATGCAAAAGCGCTTTGCCGCCGAACCGTTGTTTCAGGCGACCATGCTGTTGCTTCAGGAACGAGTGCCGGAAGTATCTGCATCCTACGCGCATACAAGCGCACACCCTGAACTTACGCGAGCTTCCGGCCCCCAGGAGACGCCTCTGCGTATTTTTGAGAACCCCAATACACCCAACCCGGAAGTGCAGTTGCTTTCCAATGGCAGCTATCATGTCATGCTCACAAATGCCGGCAGCGGATACAGCCGCTGGCGAAACCTGGCCGTGACCCGCTGGTGTGAAGACAACACACGCGATAATTGGGGCACGTTCTGCTATATCAAAGACATGGACAGCGGAGAATTTTGGTCAACCGCGTACCAGCCCCTGTGCAAGGCATCCAACCGCTTTCAGGCTATTTTTTCGGAAGGACGAGCAGAATTCAATCGTCGGGATTGTGATTATGATACCCATATGGAAGTCGTCGTTTCTTCTGAAGACGACATCGAATTGCGGCGAGTTCGCATTACCAACCGCTCTTCGCAACGCCGCACGATAGAAGTCACCAGCTTTTCGGAGGTGGTTTTGGCCCCCCCCGTGGCGGATGATCTGCACCCGGCATTCAGCAAGCTTTTTGTGCAGACCGAAATAGTGCCGGATCAGCAAGCTATCTTGTGTACTCGCCGCCCCCGGTCGGCAGGCGAACAGACACCCTGGATGCTGCATACTATGGCTGTACACGGCGTGGCTGCTGACGCAATAAGCTATGAAACCGACCGTCAGGAGTTCATTGGTCGTGGCCGCAGCACTGCAAACCCCCAAGTAATGGATATGCAGGTGACAGGGAGTGGCTCTCTGGATGCGGAGTCTCATCGAGACCTTTCGGGTACAGCCCTTTCAGGCCGTGAGGGGTCAGTTCTTGACCCCATCGTTGCCATCCGCTCCCGCATAACGCTGGATGCGGAACAATCGGTCACTATAGATATGGGCATCGGCATTGGTGAAACCCGTGACGCGGCAGTGAGCTTGATTAATAAATACCGTGACCGGCATATCGCCGACCGGATTTTTGATATGACCTGGACTCACGGTCAGGTGCTTCTGCGCCAGCTTGGCGCTTCAGAAGCCGATGCGCAATTGTACGCCCGTCTGGCGGGTTCCATCATCTATGCCAACGCATCACTGCGCGCCGCTGAACATGTGCTGATCAAAAACCGTCGAGGGCAATCAGGTCTCTGGGGGTATGCCATTTCCGGCGATCTGCCCATAGTGCTTGTAAAAATTGAGGCCCCGGAGAATATCGACCTTGTACGTCAACTGCTGCAAGCCCATGAATATTGGCGGCTCAAAGGCCTTGCGGTGGATTTGGTGATCTGGAATGAAGATCAGGCAGGCTACCGCCAACTGCTGCATGACCAGATCATGGGGCTTATTACAGCCGGAAACGGCGCTAATTTGATTGATCGGCCTGGAGGTATTTTCGTCAGGGCTGCCGACAGGATAGCGGACGAAGACCGCATCCTTATCCAGACTGTTGCCAGGGTTATTCTTAGCGATGTCATGGGTACATTATCCGAACAGGTTCATGGAATCCCCAGAAAAACTTCTGTCATTCCGCTCCTGGTCGCTGCAGAGCGGTCTGCAATACTGCAACCGGTGGCTGCGCCGGAAGCTCGCCCTGACTTACTGTTCTATAACGGTCTGGGAGGGTTTACGCTGGACGGGCGCGAATATGTAATTACCACAGCGACGGGATCGGCGGGTATTCCAGGACAAGTAACCCCGGCTCCTTGGGTCAACGTGCTGGCCAACCCACATTTTGGAACCATCGTTTCAGAAAGCGGCCCGGCCTATACCTGGAGCGAAAACGCTCATGAATTCCGCCTCACCCCTTGGGGTAACGATTCTGTAAATGATTCGCGTGGAGAAGCTTTTTATATTCGCGATGAAGAGCGCGGTCACTTTTGGTCTCCCACGCCTGCACCCTGTTCCGGCACAACGTCCTATGTGACCCGTCATGGTTTCGGGTATAGTGTGTTTGAACACACAGAGCGCGGCATTTATTCTGAACTGCGTGTGTATGTGCCTTTGGATGGGGCGATCAAATTTTCCTCATTGAAAATTCGCAATATATCCGGTCGGCCCCGGAAGCTTTCAGCTACCGGCTATGTAGAGTGGGTGCTCGGCGATTTACGCGCAAAATCCAGTATGCATGTGGTTACAGAGCTGGATCCGAACAACGGAGCACTTCTGGCCCGGAATCCCTACAATACTGAATTCCCTGAGCGCACAGCGTTTTTTGCTGTGGATTCTCACGTCCACAGTGTAAGCGCTGATCGGACTGAATTTATTGGGCGCAATGGCAGCCTAAGCGCTCCGGCAGCTATGCTGCGTGCAAAGCTTTCCGGCAAGGTGGGGGCCGCATTGGATCCCTGCGCCGCAATTCAGGTTGCCTTTACTCTGGACGATGGACAGGAACAGGAAATTATCTTTAAACTGGGTGTGGGGCGTGACCAGGATGACGCCAGAAACCTGCTTCACCGTTTTGCGGGAGCAGATGCGGCACGCAAGGCCTTGGATGAAGTCTGGCAGCACTGGGCGTACACTCTGGGGGCCATTTATGTGGAAACTCCGGATCAGTCTTTTAACCTGCTGGCCAATGGTTGGCTGCTGTACCAAACGCTGGCCTGCCGTTTTTGGGGACGCAGCGCGACCTATCAATCCGGTGGTGCTATTGGGTTCCGCGATCAGTTGCAGGACTCAATGGCTCTTATTCATGCGAGGCCGGATCTTGTGCGCGAACATTTACTCCTTTGTGCCAGCCATCAGTTCCCCGAGGGTGATGTGCAACATTGGTGGCACCCACCTTTGAATCGCGGGGTGCGCACCCAGTGCTCAGATGACTATCTCTGGCTGCCTTTGGCTGCTTGCCGTTACGTTATGGCCACCAGCGATACCGGAGTGCTGGATGAATCGATTCACTTTATCCAGGGCCGAGTGCTCAAGGCGGACGAAGAATCCTATTATGACCTGCCGGGACGCTCCGGACAGCCGGCAAGTTTATACGAGCATTGCACCAGAGCTATAGAGAACGGTCTTAAGTTCGGCGTTCATGGCCTGCCTCTCATGGGCTCCGGGGACTGGAACGACGGCATGGATCTTGTGGGTAAGGGTGGCCGGGGCGAAAGTGTATGGCTGGCGTTTTTCCTGTATGAGGTGCTGAACAAATTCAGTGAAATAGCAGATAAACGCGGCGATGCGGCTTTTGCGGAACGCTGCATAAGCGAGGCCGCAAAATTGCGAGACAATATCGCCCGTCATGCCTGGGATGGAGAATGGGGTGGAGACTGGTACCGACGTGCCTATTTTGATGACGGCTCGCCGCTCGGGTCGTCCGTTAACCCGGAATGCCGGATAGACTCTATCGCGCAAAGCTGGTCTGTTCTTTCCGGTGCCGGAGAACCGGAAAGAGCCCGAATAGCCATGAATTCGCTGGACAAACACCTAATAGATCGTGAGCACAAGCTTGTGCAGCTTTTTGATCCCCCCTTTGATGCGTCGCCGCTGAACCCCGGCTATATCAAAGGCTACGCCCCCGGCGTGCGGGAAAACGGCGGACAATACACCCATGCGGCCATTTGGGCGGCTATGGCCTTTGCGCAATTGGGTGACAGTGAACGTGCCTGGGAAGTGCTGGGCATCATCAACCCGGTCAACCACGGCAGAACGCCTGAGGAGGTAGCAGTGTACAAGGTGGAGCCATATGTCATGGCTGCTGACGTGTACGCGGCTCCGTTGCACGTAGGTCGTGGCGGCTGGACATGGTATACCGGGTCATCCGCCTGGATGTACCGCCTGATGACGGAATCACTGCTGGGCCTCACCCTTGAAAATAATCAACTAAAATTCAAGCCCTGCCTGCCCGCGCATTGGGACGGCTTTACACTACACTACCGGCACAGGGAAACAACCTACCACATTACAGTGACGCAAAGCTCTGCAAAAACAGGAACCATGCATGTATCTGTAGATGGCGTGACGCAAGACAATCAAACAGTCTCCCTTGTTAACGACTTGCAAGAGCACTGGGTTGAAGTGAGTGTGAAGTGAATCCCGAAATTCGGGCAGGTGTGATAGCTATAAACTCACGAGAGGAGATCGTTGCATTGTGCAACGATCTCTGGCGTTTGCGTAGCAAAGCGCAGCGTGCCTTCCTTTTGAAAGTAGCAATGCTTTCGAATAGGAGGTTCAGGGTCTGCACTCAGTCAACCGGCTGTTGATAAGTCGGTTCAGGCTCACCCCGGCCTCTGCGGCCTGCACGGCAAGCTGGCGGTGCATTTCAGGCGTGGTGCGCACCTGGAACTTGCCGGAATACTTTTGCAGGGCCAAAGGTTCCGGGATCTTCTCGCCTTCGCTTTCCATATCGGCCACGGTATCCTTGACCAAGGAAACGATACCGCGCAAGGCTGCTTCCTGATCCTGCTCCAGCCAAGACAGGCTTGGAAATTCAGCGCAAAGGCCGACGAACTCCTGATCTTCTTCAGACCAGATAACTCGGTATGTATATTGCTTGCTGTTCATCACTGCCTCCTAAAGGTGGGTCTGCTCTGCGCTGGCCACACTTATGTGATGTTTTACGATATGAAATATTACTGCTTCATCCGGTTGATGGCTGTAAGAACTTGCTTGACCTGATACGGCTTCGCCTTACCGCCTTTACCTTCCTGGATGTTGACGCGGGGGTCTCCCTGCCAGGGCGTGCGATATACGGCATGGCTTGTGCCCTGCTGGCGAGGCTTGCCGAAAAAGTGCTCACAGACAGCCGCAAGATCAGCGTAGCGCACATTCTGCGGGGCTGTTCGCGTCATCGGCAAAATCTTGTCTATACTGCTCATCCGCATTTCTTTTTAGTATTAATAATGGCACTAATTGTAACTGTCAAGGTGCTGCTTATCAATGGGAATGAAACACCGCAAGGCCTTCTTGTGTCACTATCTCATCTGGAGAGAATTGATCCGGCAGAAGCCTTGGTGGCAGATTTTTTCCATGGTGCGCCTCTCTTGTTCCGGCTGTGGGCTGAAGCAGGCCAGCCATTGACGGTATTCTTATTTGCTGAAATTCATCCCTACTCAATTTGAAGCCATTGTGCAGCGAGCTCAAAACGTGGGTTTTTACAAGATTTACTAGGCAACAGAAAGGCCAAAATCCTTATTTTTCAATGGATTTTGGCCTTTCTTGGTCTTGTTCAGACTTAAATCTGGTGGAGGTGGCGTCCACCGTTTTTAATGTTTAACTATTGGGAATATTACGTTTAATTTTTAAAAAATTAAAAGTTACTCAAATTCGTACTCAAATGGAAAATTTCTTTTGTTTGGTAGCGTGATACGGACTTGAGTTCGATTGTCCGTTTCGGGCCGGAGTTCTATAGTGGATACTGGAGATAAATTTTGTTCAACAAAAATGTATATTGCATGTCTTGACTTTTTCTAGAGAGCACTTACTTAAAAATCAAAATCCTATATAGGAGGCAAGAATGGCAGATCAAAAAATTGGAAAAGATGCTGGAACTGGGAAATTCATACCTGTCAAAGAGGCTGAAAAAAGGCCTAAAACCACTGTCATTGAAACTATCAAGAAAGACAAAAAGAAAAACGAGAAATGAGATTTATGTAATGGGACTTGAGAAATCGAGTCCCTTTTTATTTTGAAGGCTCTTGCCAAGGTGAGCAATTCGCTATATTCTCCAAGCATACATGAGACTACATACGAACACGGAGGAGCAGCATGCAACCTGTGACAACAGTCCGGTTTGACCCGGAAGTACGCGAACAGCTTGATAATATGGCCGAACGCCTAGACAGGCCAAGAGCCTGGATTATCAAGGAAGCCGTTGCCCAATACCTGGAGCGGGAGACATGGTATCTTGCCGAGGTGCAGAAGGGAATAGACGATGCGGAGGCCGGTCGAGTAATCAGCCATGAAGAGATGGGCGCACGATTGAAGGCAAAGGGTTTCAATGTCGCCTCGTAATCTTTTGCCCATTGAATGGACGGAAAGCACCTGGAAAGACCTTGACGGCATAACCGACTACCTACTCGGCGAGGGAGTGGCCTTTGAGGCTGTTGAAGATTATGTAAAACGTATCTTTAAAGCGCCTGAGCACCTTGCCGCACTCCCAGGGACGGGCAAGCCAGGGAGAGTGCAGGGCACCAGGGAATGGCGCGTCAAAAATACGCCTTATACGCTTATCTATGACGTGTGCGACGGTAAAATCCGTATTTTGCGCGTCATGCACGACAGCCGCCAATTTCCTGAGCAATAAATAAAGGCGAAGTTGTGCAGTACATCATCGAATCATCTGGACGCATAGAGATGTTGCACCATGAACAAATCACCATCGGGAAGTTGAAACAGGCTTACGTTCTGAACGCCCAAGAAGCCGAAAGCCTCTTGAATGCGCTTTTCCCTGACAGTGTCTTTCCTTTTGAAACGTGGCGCAAGGCTTACGAAAAATGGGGAATGGACAGCCTTTTTGAAGGTAGTCCAGCCAAGCCGCTTGGCTTTGCGTATATTCCTGACAATTCATCTTCGCTTTCCATTGCCGCTCTAGCTGATTTTAATTTGAGTAAGAAGTTACCTGAAATTCATCCCTACTCAATTCGAAGCCATTGTGCAACGAATTCAAAGCGTAGGTTTTTGCGAGATTTGACTAGGCAACAGAAAGGCCAAAATCCTTATTTTTCAATGGATTTTGGCCTTTCTTGGTCTTGTTCAGACTTAAATCTGGTGGAGGTGGCGGGAATCGAACCCGCGTCCGAGAAAAGTCCACCGCAACGTCTACGGGTGTAGGTCAAGAATATCATCTTATCGCGGGGGTAGCCCCTGACCAGGGCGTTCCGCAACCAGCCCGCCTTAATTTCTTACACTCTTTGCGGTGAGCATCATTGAGTGCCAGCCTGATAAGTTATGACCGGTACGCACGCCTATCAGGCGTCAGTATGCGTAACGGCGCAGCTTAATTAAGCTGCGAGTGCGTAATCGTAATCGTTGCCAATTACTTTGGTTGCCGCTTTTTACGAGGCCAGCGGCGCCTCGACCCGCGGTCTTCGGTTTTCTTGCCCCCGTCGAAACCAGTGCACCCCCATAAGGGACATCCACTTTCGGCTTAAGCGTGGCCTTGAAAGAAGACAAATAAAGGAAAAACGTCCTCTATCGCTGTATAATACTGCATATCTCTTAAAAAGCAAGGGGAGAATAATGCCCTACGGCAATATTGTCACTGTATTACCTTCTGTTTTGCCAAATGTTTCTGGTGTGTATATTTCTTCCGCGTAGCCTTGGCGTTGTATAAACGAGCCGGGGGTAGCGGCCTTGAGGGTGTAAGTAAAAACGTAGGTACCGGGCTGCAGGGTGCTTGTGTAGAGTAGAAGGCCATCATCGTGCATTTCTTTTCGCAGCCAGGGAGAAGACTGATTGAGCGCTTCTTGTTGCAGGTCGGCCCGACTGGCATACTGGGGTTCAAGCCCCGCTGGGAAGGGATTGAAGAGCAATACATGCCGACGGGTTGCAGGTACGGTGAGTACAAGTGTTTCTTGAACTTCTTCACCCATGCGGTAGGGGCCTAGCTTTGAAAACGTGCGTGTCAGGCTAAGGCCGGCATTGACGGAAGGGGCGCTTTGGTTCTGGGCGGCATAGACAAGGCGGGCTGTCCAGTAGGGGTTGCCCTGAAGTGCTTTGAATTCAAGCATGGATTCCGTTGGCTCTGCTGCGATGTCGCTGGCGGTGAGGCTCCAGGTATGTGGGGCGTCGATCAGACGAGTGAAGGTCTTTTCTATTTTTTTGCTGTTCCAGCGAGCAGCAATGGAGGTACCTTCTGCCATTTTAAGATTTTCGAGATAGGCGGAAAGCCCGATCAGGCCGTATATGCCTTCTTGGGTAGAGAGGTTGGTTGTTTCACCAAGATTTTGGCTTACCCAAAAGGCCAGCGCATCAAGGCGTGGATAGTTGGGCTTGGTTTTGCTGAAAGCCCAGAGCAGCATGGCGTTGTCACGCAGGGTACTGCCCATATTCATCCAATACCAGTCCGGCTTGACTGTGGCAAAATGGAGCTGGGTAGGAGTGATGACAGCAGTTTTTTCCAAAATGGAGATGAGCCTCGCCAGCGAGGGTAGTGTTTCAACCAGAGTGCCGGATGCGGCTTGGGCCGTATTACTGTCAGAAGTCTTGCTGAGGGCCTTCTCATTTTCCATGGCATGTCGGGCAAGCATGAGGGCAGCCAGGCCAAAGGGGCTTCCATTATAGGTTTGCTCTGGCTTTTGCCAGTGAGGGAGGAGGGGAGCCTTTCTCATCTGGAGGTATGGCGAGGAAGGGTTCTCAAGTTTTTGTGACAGTGCCAAAAGGATAAAAGCGGAGGTTTCAGGATTGATGGATTCGTCTGCCATCGCTTCCCACAGGTACTGCGCTGCTTTGCTAAATATTTCCGGGGAGAGATAGAATCCCAATTTTTTAGCTTCTACACTGAATAAAAAGACGTAGGCAGTGAGGTAAGGGTCACTTGCATGTACATCCGCCCAGAGGGAAAAACCGCCATCGAGCTGCTGATAATTGGGCAGGCTTCGCCACATTTCCGCTATTTTTTCTTTGTCGTCCGCGCTTGGTGGGAGGCCGAGGAGAGCGCCGTAGTCTAGACGCAACATACGAACCCAGGCGCGGGAAAGACGCTGCTCAAGGCAATTCCAGGGATAATCCAGTATGCTTTGTGCGGCGAGGGGAAGGCCTGCCGCAGGGGAGGGCGCCACAATAACGTCCAGCCGACTGCGAGGATCAAGGGGTAGGGAAGGCTGAATGGGGAGTGCGCGATGCTCACCATTTTTCAGCACACCCGAAGCGGCAACCGTGATGAGAGATGCTGCGGGCTTGATGGGAAGCTGGAAGGCCACGGCATCACTCTCTTGCCTGTCGCTGAGCTGTAGGTTTGCAGAAAAAAGGAGGGTTGCAGCACTTTTTTCCGCTTCTGCGCCAAGAATGTGCAGCGGGAAGCTGATAACCTTGGTTTCAGATGCTTTGAGAAAAAAGGTCTGCGGTTTTGCATCGGCAAGGGAGAGCAGATGCTCCGGGCTTTTTGTTTGCAGAGAAATGGTGACGTTTCCGTCCTTTGAGGTAAGGTTTTGTACGGAAACCCGAGCCTCCAGCTTGTCCCCCACTGTAGCAAAGCGGGGCAAGGCGGATTGGATTTGCAGGGGCTTTGTGGCTACAATTTTCGTTTGGCCGGTGGTAAAGCCGCCTTCGGCATCGGCGGCAATGGCCACAATGCGGTAGCGGGTGAGGGAATCCGGCAGGGTGAATTTGTAGTTTAGTTCACCCTTATCATCAGTAACGGCCTGGGCAAGCCAGAGCACATCGGGCTGGAAATTTTCCCGAAGTGTCAGGGCGGAGCTATCCGCTTCCGTGGAGGTGTCGGATGCCGTTTTTGCCATCATTGGGCTCATCATTCTGGCGTTAAAATCAGAAGGCTTACCGTAGAATGCGAGTTGTTTGCGAGTGTCTGCTGTTGTTACCCCGTATGAATAATGGGGAGGGAATTGCCCTGCCGGATCGTACGGAGAATCCTTGCCGGAAGCAAAAAGAATGCGCTCATCAATAGCCAGGAGGGTTATTTCCGCTTTTTTGCCTTTGCCCTGATCGCCTAATGAGCTGACTTTTACGCTTACCGTATCACCCGGTTTATATACAGAAGCATCTGTGTAAACGGCCACAGTCGATTCTGGTGGAGTGAGGGGGATAAGCAGCAGGTGATTTCCCCATAGGACGGTAGGCGGTGCGGTATCGGATGTTGCACTTGCAGGGTCTGCATTCTCTGTTGTTTTTTCTCCCCGTGTTAGGGAGACGGAAACAAAGAGGTAGGGCGCATCGTCCTGTGTTATGGGAATTTCAATGACCGGCGAGGGGCCGGTGACTGTTTCAAGGCGTGCTTGCCGTACTCCCTGCCGTTCGGTTGTGATAAGGGCTGTGAAGGAGCTATCTGCTTGCAAGGCCGGGCTGGTGAGGATGAGGCGTGCAGTATCACCAGGGGCGTATTCCTTTTTGTCTGCAAAAAAATTCAATTCTGTGCCAGTTTGTTCTGAGAGCAAGGGAGAGCCCCAGCCTGCTCCTGCTACATAAACGATAGATTCAGTTGTATTTTTTCGCCCCTTGTTATCGCGGATGCGGGCTGTAATGCGGTAGGTGCCACCTTTGGTAGGGGTAAAGGTAAGAGAATTGCCGGTGGCGGTAAGCTGAGGCTGTGCCTGCCAGGCAAGTTCTGTTTGCTGTTCAGGAAATTGATTACTGGAGCGGCGGCCAGTGTTTTGAGGGTGAGGTGTGGAAGTGAAAATAATGCGCTCTGCTTTTAGCTCCACAATCGTATTTGTAATGATATCGTCATTAAATGTTGCCCCCAGAATTTGTATGGGCAGAGGTTTTCCGACGGAGGCCGCGTATGGTGTTTTTATGCCCACATAGTAGGCAGAAGGATGCAGAATAAAGCCTGCCGAGCCATGATTTTCAAGGCCAGCCGCATCACTGACGGAAGCGGTAAGCGTAACCATGCAAGGGCGTTCCAGGATCAGGGACTTCAGATATTCGAGGGTAACAAGAGTTGCCCCCTGCTCATCGAGTTCCTGCTCTGCTGAAAAAGAAAAGGGTTGTAGCTCGAATTTTGGCTCATCAAGAGCACTCATTTTGTGGTAGCGCAGGTTGGGGTTTGCTTGCCCAACGGTATACCCGTTCAGGCGGTTCGGGCTGAACGAGGTGGGGGCTCCCGCATAGGTAAGTTTTGCCAAGCTCTTTGCGAGTGGTATTCCAGTGAAATATTTACTTTCTATCTGAGCAGTGAGAGGTTCTTCATCAGCAATCGGGAGTGGCTGGTCAGTCGGTTTGCTCACATTTACCAAAATATCAGGCGGGCGAAAGGCGGCAACGGTGAAGGCTGTGGTTGCGATTTGTACTATGCGTGCTTCTTCGTTGCGGGCAGCGTTTTTGGCCGGGGGAAGGGTGCGTGTTATTTCTGCGTGGTATTCGCCAAAGCGAGCTTCAGCAGGCAGGTCGAAACTGCCTGCAAAGGAGCCATATTCATTGAGAGTTCCCTCCACTTTATACACTTCTTGCCAGTCAGGTGTAAGGAGGCGCAGGGTGATTTTTTCACCTTGTGGTAAGATACGCCAACTTCCATATTCTTGCTGCACTTCACCTTTCATGTCTGAAAATTCGCGGAGGTAGAGCGAAAAACGAACTTTCTGCCCTGGTTGATAGAGGGGCATTTGGCTGATGAATGCACCATCCCAAGTGTTTCCTTCCAGATAATTTGACGCCTCATTGCTGTTATGCGAATCTCGCATAAGGGAAGCAACGACATCATTATTATGAGCGGCAAAAACGATGAGGTTGTTTGTTTTAAGCTGGCCTTGTGTTTTGATGAAGGCAAGGCCATCGGCATTGGTTGTGCCGCGCCAGAGTTCTCCTTTGCCGGAATCGCATAAACGAACCACGGTGTTTGCCATAGGCTTGTCGGTGGTAAGGTCGGCAGCGCGGACAACGCCGGAATGCGGCCCCCATGCAACGGTCAGGCCTATATTGCTAATTTGATAATGGAAGGTGTCCTTCTCTGTTTCGTTCAGGGAACTAAGCGAAACAGTGCGCACCAGTATGTAGCCATTACGAATATCTCCTAATAATTTGGGGAGATCCAAAATGTGCTGCAATTCTTCATTAGGCTTGTCAGATACGTTGAGATGCAGTTTCACTTCACGGCTTTTCAAGGAATCCAGTACCTCGGTATCATAGAAATTGGCTGTGAGCTCAGTACCTGTTCCGTTCTCAGGGCTACTAAGAAATTTTTCTACTGCAGCGTAGGGAACAAAACTTAAGGATACCTCACAGCTTTGCATGTTGCGTGAAGCTACATGCAGTTTGCCGTCGGTGTTGTTTTTCAGTATGCCGCTACGGGGAAGGTTCAGGTAGGGGGATAAATCGCCCGTGGTGAAGGTGTAGCTGGCAGCTTGAGCGAGGGTACTTTCGTAGGTATCCTTCAGGCCGGGCTTGACGGTGACGGTATATTTTGTGCGGGGGGCAAGGGTGTAGGCAATTCGGTGTGCTGTTGAGGTATAGTCGTCTTCTTCATTCAGTTTATCGGCAGGGTGAGGATTGGTCTGCTGCTGGCTTTGGGGAAGGGGGGGAGAGAAGGAAAACTGCTGTAAAACAGCCTTGTGGGAGACCGGATTGGAAAAGGCGAGTGATATCCAGCCCTGTGGATTGGCAAGCTCTGTCTGGGTATCTTTGCTTCTCGCTTTTGCAGTATACCAATTTGTAACCTGGAGAGGCTTCCATGTATGCAGGGAGAAGGAGGCGGCAGCGGCAGCGACATTACCCTGAATGGGGCGTATGCCCGCATCAAGGCTGAACTTCACGGCCTTGTTTGGTGGCAGCGGGGCGAGTATTCGCACAATATAGCTGGTGGCAGCAGATTCTCGGGAGAGCTTGATCTTTCTGCCAAAGGGGTCCTCGGTTTTTACTTGTTTTTCAATAGTAAAGGGCAGTGGGGCCTCATCCAGTGTGAGGTGGGCCCGTGCTTGAATATCTTTCAGCGTAAGGTCGTGATTGCTCATCAGGGTAAAGGCAGCCCCCTGAGGAGGGAGTGAGGTGGTCTCTTCTATCACGGAAAATTTTACAGCGGGAGTGGTGATTTGCCAGCGTTTTTCTGCGGCAAGTTGTGCTCCGCTCAAGGCTGTTGTGCTAGCGGGGACATAGGCTTCAATATAGGCAGGGCCTTGCACTGGGGCATCAAAAAAATAGGCCAGCGTTGCAGGATCAAGCCAGCGAAATTTTCCTTTGGGGAGGGTGCCGTTGGGATAGTTAAGGCGCAGGGGTGATGAGGCGGCCTCTTGTTCCATCGCACCAAGGGGGCGCATATCCTCGCTGAACCGGACTGTAACTTGCGTCAGTAAAGGTACAGTGCCTTCTGGCTGTGTTGTCAGAAGGGTGAGGGCTGCGGCTTTAGCAGGGTGTGCTGCCATGCACAGGCAGAGGCAGAGTATGGTAACAAGAGTAATGATTTTCATAGTTTTTCCACTCGGAGGTAAGTGTAAGGAGAGGAGAAATGGTGGAGAAGGGAAAAATGCTAAGGGTTGCCACGCAGGTTCTGTGCGGCAACCCTTACACTATGCAAACAGTATTTCTTTGGAAAAACAGTCGGCATTTTGTCTCAGAACATTAGGTTAACTGGGAGAGCAGGGTTTCCTTAATGGAATCAATAGTGCCTTCACCGTTGATTTCAATATATTTGGTTTTACCCTTGCCTGCAAGATCTTTATAGTAATAACAGGCAGCGAGGGTGCCGTCTGTTGTATTATAATAGATGTCGTGGCGCTTGTTGATGGCGCCTTCATCCTGATCATCCCCACGAGCGCTCAGCGCGCCGCCACAGACGCGGCAGGTATCACCTTTGGGAGCAATGGCTTCAATAAAGATATTGTTGGGGTGGTTGTTATCATTGGCGCAGAGGCGGCGGCCCATGATCCGGTTTTTGGCAATTTGACGGGGGAGCAGAATCTCAATAACGTAGTCAAGCTTGATGTTGGCGCTTTGCAACGCTTCCCACAGTTTTTGCGCTTGCACGATATTTCTGGGGAATCCATCAAGCAGCCAACCGTTAGCCCCTTTGGCCTGGAGGGTTTCCAAAATCATAGGGATGGTGATTTCGTCCGGGACAAGATCGCCACGGTCAATATACGCTTTGGCTTTTTTGCCAAGCTCGGTGCCACCACCAATGTGCTCCCGGAAGATAGCTCCAGATTCTATGTGCGCTACATTATACTTCTTTTTGACCAGTGCGCCCTGCGTACCCTTGCCGCTACCATTAGGCCCGAAAATGAGGATATTCATGCTCCGCCTCCTAGTTAATTTGTTCACAAGGTAATAGCGCGTACTGACTTGACTGTCAAATGATTCTGTTGATTCCATACAATTTTGCAGCAGTCACACAAAGAAATTTAACCTTGAAGAAACAAGCATTACCTGTTATTTTGGCAGGATGAATGATATGACTATAATCACAGTGATTATCCTTGCGGGCATGGCAGTGGGATTTTACCAGCGGAATAATAATGGCTTTCTGCGTGCTGCGGACAAGGGTGCCACTGCATCGGTATATTGTCTGCTTTTTGTGTTGGGTGCCGGGCTGGGTGCGGATAAAACGCTTCTGGCGCGATTGCCTGTTCTTGGAAGCAAGGCCCTTGGCATTACCGTGTGTGTGAGTCTTGGTAGTGTGTTGTGTTTGCGATTTGCAGAGAAAACGCTCGCTGTGCGTCCACCGCGGGACGAAGCGCCAAAACCAGCCGTACATATGCCGTCTCCGCTTTGGGGAACCCTGCGTATTCTCTTTTTTTTTATGACAGGAGCGATTCTTGGCGCAATGGGGTGGCTGCCGGCATGGGTATATTCTGGAAATTTTGCTCTCTATGCCTTGTGGGGTATGGTGCTGGCAGTGGGTATAGGCCTTGGCGGTGAAATAAAAGCTTTTCGTATAGTTCGGGATATGCATATCAAAATATTGATTGTTCCAGGGCTGGTTATTGTCGGTACTGTGCTGGGGGCCGTTTTTGCCTCGCTTGTGCTGCCGGATGTTTCGCTGAGAGACGCGCTGGCGGTGGGCGCCGGCTTTGGGTATTATAGTCTTTCCAGTGTTCTTATTGAGCAGGCGGGAAATTCCGCCCTTGCGACAATTGCGCTTTTGTCCAATATATTACGGGAGCTTATGGGTATTTTTACTGCCCCTCTTTTTGTGCGTGTTTTTGGGCCGCTTGCTCCGGTGGCGGTTGCAGGTTCCACGGCTATGGATACCTGTCTGCCTGCTATAGCGCGTTTTTCCGGTGAGCGCTGCGCTATTTTGGCTGTATTTAGCGGGATGGTGCTTAGTCTTCTGGTGCCGTTCTTTGTTGGCTTGATTATGCGGTGGTAGAGGGTGCCGGGGGTGGGAAAATATGTGGTTTGGTGCATCTTTTGCATAGGCAGTTTGCCTGATGCGCGTGGTAAAAATTTCCGAGTCGTTGAGAACACGCCTTGCCATGCCATGGGGAAAAGATGTACATAACTCGTCAGTATCTGCCTTGCAGTGCTGTTTAAGGAGCCGACCGGCATGAGTAGCAAGCGATTTTTTACAATACCACTCAGATGCCTTTGTCTTGTAGTGTTGCTGGCAATTGGGGCAACAGCCTCGGGGTGTAACCTCAAGGGTGGTAAAAGTTATAATGACGGGGATGTCCGTCAGATTAATGCCGTTGTCTATGGTACTATTGTGGACGTATCGGATGTGAATGTTACAGTGGACCCTTCCTTGGTCGGCCCTGTTGCCGGTGGGGTTACCGGCGGCATTGTCGGTGGCGTTTTGGGCGGTATGCAGCCGCTTCCCGTTCTTGGCGGGGCTGCGGTGGGTGCGCTTGTTGGTGGCGTCACAGAGGTGGAAACTAAAAAATATATCGCCAGCCAGTTGACCATTGAGCTGGAAAGTGGTGAAACTATCGCCATAGTGCAGGGCAATGATGATTATTTTACCCGTGGCGACCCGGTGCGTGTCATTGGGATGGGTGAAAATCAGGCACGGGTGCAGCACAGATAGGTTGCGCTCCAGGCGAAAATCTTCGAGTCAGTGCTTATTTGCAAAAGTAGGCACTGACATAGCCCGTACCAGCGCGGGCTTATTCCTTTTTTGTTTATAGGTAATTATCGTGAAATGGAAGCGGAAAAGACTTTTTGAGGGCAAGCATCAGATGGAGATATGAGGAAACATTTTTCCTGTAACACCTTTTGGGAGGCGTAATGTCACATCGTCAGGAATATATCGTATATAGCGGTGGCGCTGCGGGAACAGAGGCATTTTTTGGCGCTATGGCTGAAGAGTATGGTCTGCAAGAGGTTAATTTCAGCTTTGAAGGTCACCAGATAGAGCGCACTCGCGGCCTTCGTGCGCTAACTAGTGAAGAGCTGGCCCTTAAGGATGTCAGTCTGTCATATGTTTCACGCATTATGAGCAGGCAGTTTACCCGCGCTCCGTTGTTCCGCAAGGTGTTACAATCCATTTGTTGGCAAGTGAGCTCCGGCAATGAAGTTTTTGTTGTGGGGAGTATTCTTCCTGACGGCACTGCCAAAGGTGGAACAGGGTGGGGTGCGGAATTTGCAAAAATTTGCAATAAACCCCTCTGGATTTTTGATCAGGAAAAAAATGCATGGTTCAAGTGGTCGCAGGATGCATGGATTGAGGTGAAGGATCCGTGTATAACAGCGAAGCATTTTACAGCCACGGGAACCCGCTTCATGGAAGAAAATGCCAAAGAGGCTGTGAAGGCGCTTTTTGCCCGTTCCTTTGGAGAGCTTGCCCCGTAAATACGGCAGGGGTGCGCTGTATCTATTTGCATTTGTTAAAAGTAGCGAGGAATACAAAATATCCCTTGAGTGAGAATGTCAGGAGGGGGCCTTGCCCCCTCCATTCTCATATACTTTGGTTGGCTCAGTGTTTCTTGGTAAAAACCAGTTATGCACCGTTATAACATCATCTGTGTACGTTAGATTAGGATAGTTATGTTTTCAGAAACGAGTCGGTGGTTGCGAGGATTTTCTCGAGATTCTTCTCAAAGCGGCCTTCTCGCCGCTTTTGCGGCCTTTTTTATATGGGGTCTTTTGCCTCTTTTCTGGACAACCCTTGATTCTGTGGATGCGCGTGAAATTCTTGCTCACCGGGTTGTGTGGTCTTTTGTCAGTCTTGTTGCATACATGTATTTTCGCGGCACGCTTGGGGGTGCGCTACGTCTTTTTGGGAGCCCCAGAATTTTTTGGATGCTTTTACTGAGTGGCGCTTTGTTGGGCTGTAACTGGTATTTGTATATTTGGGCCATTAATTCACATCAAATATTAGAGGCAAGCTTGGGGTATTTCATAAATCCTCTCCTTAATATTGTCAGTGGATTCATTTTTTTTAAGGAAAGGGGAACCAAAGCAGCGTGGATAGCTATTTTTCTTGCTTGCGTTGGAGTTATGTTTCAGGTTGTGGCGCTTGGGCATTTTCCTTGGCTTGCATTGGGATTAAGCACCACCTTTGCCGCGTATGCAGTCTTGCGTAAGTGGGTTATTGTTGAAGCTGTACCTGGGCTTTTTATTGAAACCATTGCGATGCTTCCTTTTGCCGTTTTTTTTCTACTTTTGCCGGAAGCTCACGGAAATAATGCCTTTTTTCGAGGTGATATTACTATTACTTTGTTGCTTATCAGCACGGGTGTTATTACAACGATTCCACTTTTTTTCTTTGCCCTTGGCACGCGTAACCTGCGTATGACAACCCTTGGACTTATGCAGTATATAACACCTAGTATGGTGTTTTTATTGGGTATATTTTTCTATAAGGAACCTCTTTCGCTTAAGGGGGCTTTTACCTTTGCCTGTATTTGGTGCGCTCTAGCCTTGTATTCATGGGATAGTTTTCGTGTGCATCGTCAGAGAAAGGTGCAGGGCTGAGAGGAGCCAGAGTAATTTCAATTCTCAATTAAATTCCAAAGCAAATTTGATTTACAATTGAAATAACTTTTTACCTTTGTAACTTTTTTATTGTTGAGAGTTAGCATGATACTTTTGTTGCTTTTATAGGCGCAAGCCTGTAATATTCAAAATTCCTGACTATTGCACTGTGGTGTGCCGGGAAGGGGCAGGGCTAAATTCTCATTAAATAGACATATGATTGGAGACATTTATATATATGTATAGTGAAAGCTATTTACTGGTGCTTTGTAATTGGACGCAGTCGGAGGAAAAGTGGAGCCAGCAGTAGGAAAATCAACGATCCTTGTTGTGGATGATACCCCGGATAACATCACCTTGTTGTGCTCTCTGCTAGGTGAGCAATATAAAAATAAGGTTGCCACAAACGGAGCCAAGGCACTTAAAATTGCTATGGCAGACCCGCAGCCGGATCTTATTTTGCTTGATATCATGATGCCGGAAATGGATGGGTACGAAGTCTGTCGCCGCTTAAAGGAAGACCCACAAACTCGGCATATTCCTGTTATTTTCCTTACCGCAAAGACCCAGCACGGCGATGAAACAAAGGGTTTTGAGCTTGGTGCTGTGGATTATATCACGAAGCCCATTGTTCCCCCTATTCTCATGGCGCGTGTGCAGACGCACCTGGCTTTACAAGAGGCCAGAAAGTATCTTGAGCGGCAAAATCTTGTTCTTGAAGAAAGAATTGAGCAGCGTACGCGGCAACTGGCGGCGCTTCAGGATGCTATTATAATTGCCATGGCCTCCCTTGCTGAAACGCGAGACAACGAGACAGGGCATCACATTAGGCGCACGCAGCATTATATTCGTGAGCTTGCCCAGCGGCTTCGTGTTTTTCCTCGCTTTAAAAAGGAAATTAATGACGCATTTATTGCTATAGTGTATAAAACAGCACCCTTGCATGATATTGGTAAGGTGGGAGTGGCAGATAAAATTTTGCTTAAGCCCGGTCGGCTTACCCCGGAAGAATTTGAAGAAATGAAAAAACATACGATTTTTGGGCGGGATGCAATTATTGCGGCTGAAAAAAGTCTTAATGAGCCGGAAGCGTTCTTGCTTACGGCCCGTGACATTGCGTATTCGCATCATGAAAAATGGGACGGCTCGGGGTATCCACTTGGGCTTGCGGGCGACGCTATTCCTTTGGCAGCGCGCTTAATGGCTATTGTGGATGTTTATGATGCGCTCATTTCCAAGCGCATCTATAAAGAAGGTATGCCCCATGCCGCAGCAACGGAAATTATTGTGCAGGGCAAGGGAACACACTTTGATCCTGATATTGTGGATGCCTTTGTGGATGTTCAGCATCGCTTTTCCGAAGTAGCAGCCCAGTTTAGTGAAGAAGAGTTGCATGCTTCTTAGGTAATGTTTTTAGTACCTTTTATTTTAGTGATAACTCTTAAACAACCGCGAGAGCCATGTGGCCTCGCGGTTGCGCTTTTATTACTTGAGGCCATTATGCAATGGCTTCACTTGAAGGCTGCATCCGTATACAATAATGCTCTGATATCTTTTACGAAACACGATAAAATAAATATTGTAAAGTAAGAATGTCTACGGTATATTTTTAACATTTGCGTCTATACAATGTTGCCGCTGTGCAGGTCTATCATGATACCTATAACCCTGTTGTTTTTTATACTGCTTATAACTATTGTTGTATTGCTTATACTAAATGTTGTTCTACCTTTTTTTAACCAGAAATATCCTATGTTTTGGATGTTGAGGAAAAAATCTTTTTTAGCGGATAAAAATGCTTTGGAACAAAATTGTAAGCAGAAAACAAAATGTACGCATGAAAACGTGGATCAGTAACGTATAAAACGGAGACGATAACAGCATGTCGATGCGAGCGCTTATTGGTTCTTTGGTGGGATTTATTGTTCTTTCCGTGGCGAGTGTCACTGCATTTAGCGTTTTTGAAAACGTACAGGCCGGTTATATTTGTGTGATTCAGTCGCCACTCAGCGGAGAGCTT
This sequence comes from Desulfovibrio sp., assembly GCA_031546885.1. Lineage (GTDB taxonomy): Bacteria > Desulfobacterota > Desulfovibrionia > Desulfovibrionales > Desulfovibrionaceae > Frigididesulfovibrio. The sequence goes on along the minus strand of JAVBJS010000109.1, from coordinate 2,290 downwards.
ACCGTATACACAGAGCCGGGACTTAAATTGCAGATGTTTGGTAAAATCACCTTGTACCCACGTGCGGGAGTGCTTGAATTTAATCAGCCAGTTGACCCTAATGATCCAATTCAGGTGCGGCATTATGACCCACGGCAGGATCGCTCACTCAAGATTACATTTAATGACGGTGGTGAAGCCTGGATTAGCGGGAGTATTCGCTATGAATATCCATTAGAGCACGAGAAAATTAAGATACTGCACAAAATGTTCTTTGGACATGAAAATGTACGTGCAGGACTTATAGAAAAAACTGTGGAGCGATCTGTTTATATGTCCGGGCCGCTTATGTCTTCCATTGATAGCTTTATGTCGCGCAGGGCAGACCTGCCGAAGCTTATTGAAGATCAGGCGCGCAACGGACTGTATGACGTTGTTACTCGTGATGTTACCATTGAAGATGAATTTACAAAAGAAAAGAAAAATATCAAGCAGGCAGATCCCATTAAAGATTCCAGTTCTCCAGGCGGTTTGAAGCGCCAGGAGGAGTCGGTTCTTTCAAAATATGGCATGACCTTGGCCAACTTTACTACGAATAATATCTCATATTCCCAAAAAGTACAGCAGCGTGTGGATGCTCTTTTTGCAGCCGCCTCTGATATTCAGGTGGCTACCCTTAACGCCAAAAAGGCGGAACAGGACAAGAAAACCGCAGAGGAAAAAGGCAAAGCCGATGCTGCGACAGCGGAGTGGAGAGCAAAAACCCAAGCCGCTGAAGAAACTGAAACGGCACGAAAGCATGCATCCATTCAGAACATTGCGGCAGAAAGAGATAAGAGTGTTGCCGTCATTGAGGCAAACAAAAAGCGTGAAGTGGCAGAGCAGGAAGTAAGAACAGCCGCTTTATACAAAGAAGCCCAGATGCTCCGGGCGGAAGCGGATGCAACGTATAAGCGCAAGGTTATGGAAGCAGATGGAGCTTTGACGCAAAAGCTTGAGGCGTATAAATATGCCATTGAAAAGTTCTCTGGCGCCATTGCCCAATATACTGGCGCTTGGGTTCCGCAAATTGTTACAGGTGGTGGACAGGGAAAAGATACGAATGCGGCCATGAACATGCTGGAACTGCTTTCTATTAAAGCCGCAAAAGATCTTGGCTTAGATATGCACATGTCAATACAGGGTAAGAATTAAGACAATACTTAGAGCTTATCCATAAATAAGGAGAGCGTGTGGCAAGAGCAAGGAAAAAGGTTTTTTTGCGGAGGGAGTGGACTCTTATGTCCTCGACCCAGAGCAAAAAAGGCATTTGGCGCAGCTATTGACCGCGAACATCCTTATTTATGGATAAGTTCTTAATTTTAAACCACTGCGCGTGTTGTTCAACTATACTCTATGCAGCCTTTTTTGAGCCACCTAAAACAGATGACATTTGCGTTTCTTAGGATGATTCTTTAATCTCCCTCACGATACGGCTCGGCACCTGCTACTGAGGGCATGTGCTTTATATTCACCCCTTCAGCAATAAAATAGGTCTGCTCGGCAATGTTGGCTGCGCGGCGACAGATTCGATTCAGGGAGCGGCAAATCAAAATACCATTCATGCCAATATATGATTGATTGCCCTGTGGCTTATCACTATCAGAACAAAAGTAATTCATGATGCGGTGCAGGGCCTGCACTTCAATTTGTGCAGTTTCATCATCACAGCGGCACAACTTCAAGGCTTTTTGGACATCACCCTGATGGAGCGCTTCGACAGCTTTTTTGTAGCTGGAACTCGCCGCTGTTATCAAAGGGCTCACTACCGACAATACGGGGTCAGGTAGCCGCCCATGTACTATAATTGCGCGTTCAGCAATATTGACCGCCTCATCTCCAATGCGCTCAAGGTCGATGACCATGCGCAAAGCAGCCACGATGAACCGTAAGTCATGGGCAACAGGCTGGTGACGCACCAACAGGGAAAGTGCCATTTCGTCTATTTCTGTTTCCAGGGCATTCACAGCGCTATCGCCGTCAACCACCGCGCTGGCTCGGCCCATATTGCCGGTTTCCAGGGTGGAACAGGCATCATCAACGGCTATGCCTACAGCGGCACACATAACCAGAAGTCGGGTGCGAAGCTGTGTGATGCCGTGCTGGAGCTGGGTTTCTTTACCGTTCATCCGAACCTGCCTGTTATGTAATCTTCAGTTTGCTTAAGTTTGGGGCGCGTGAACATGGCCTCGGTGGCGTTTTGCTCAATCAATTTTCCCATGTAAAAAAAGGCTGTGCGATCCGATACGCGTGCCGCCTGCTGCATATTGTG
>JAVBJS010000050.1:0-4707 GCA_031546885.1 Desulfovibrio sp. | reverse complement strand
CCCCCCCCCCCCCCCACATTTCACCACTCTCTCAATCTCCCCCGACATTTCACAACTCCCTCAATCCTTCTCCGTTATTTCTCTTTCCTTCCATCCACCCGGGTGCTTTCTCTTGGCAGCGCTTTTGGCTTCGTCTCGAATTTCGCTATTTGCTGTTTCCCATGAATACTCAATCCAGGCGGGGGTAGTTTCGCGTGTGGGTTGAACCAAGATTTCTTCTCCCGGCGTATCAAGATGACCTTGATGCACGCGCACACTCACAGCATCGACGGCGCTGGCGACGGCTTTGGGAGAATAGGTTGCCATAAAGGCGGCAGCGGCGGCTATCAGGTCAGGCGGGGGAGAGGCAGTGAAGCGGGCCAAGGCGATGGGGCCGGGAAAATCCTTCACTTTAAAGAGGTAATCGGCGCTATCAGCTCGGGCCATAAGAGCATCATTATCTGCTTGATTGCGCCCAATGACAAGACGCCCGATCCCGTTTTCCCAGTGCCAGAATTGACGTCCGATATTGGCAAGATAGAAGTCCGAGGCGTGGGGGGTAGGTATGTACCGCAGCACAGGCCAGTAGGTACGGGCATTTTCGCGCTCGGCAAGACGGCACCCTCCCGCCGGAGTGGGAATCTCTTGCAATTTAAAATGCTCTGCTAACGCCATTTGCGGTGTACGTCCGCGCCCGGAGATACCAAGAAGACGGCTACGGTCTATATACCCTTCCCGCTCTGCCCAGGTGGGATCAAGGTGCTGTGCCGTAAGGGGACGCAAAAGATAGTCCTTTACATCAGCCTCTCGCCGGATAATTTGCAGAGTATCGCGCCGCTGTGACATGGGGCGCTGGCCAAGCACTTCACCGGAAATAATGGCGCAAGCTCCGTATTGCTCCATGAGGGCGCGGGCGTGACGCAACATAAGAATTTTACAGTCAACACATGGGTTCAGCACACTCCCAAAACCACGCTCAGGACGCTTGACCAGCATAGCGACAAAGGCCTCGCCAAGGTCAATACCTTGAATGGAAAGACCGTAAATGGCTTCCCAGTGGGGAATAAGGTGCGGTTTGCCAAAAAAGGGCGTGTAAAAGTGCAGGCAGGTAACGCCAACGCCCTGCTCCTGTATAAGTTTTGCGGCAAGAATACTGTCCAGCCCGCCTGAAAGTAAGGCAAGTACATGAGGAGGGGAATGTTTCATAATAATTGGGGGGAGAGCGCCTTACTTGACAAAAAGGCCAAGCAGAACTCCCAGCAGCAAAAAGATGGAGATGGGCCCGTTCAGGGCAAAGGCTACGCGCAATTGCGAAAAGTCTTCCGGGCTAACAATGGCATGTTCCCACCAGAGAATACAGGCGCTCAGCGCAAGACAGAGATACCAGCCCCAGGAAAGGGAACAGGCGAGGCCGGTAAGAACAAGAAAGATGAGGGTAATAACGTGACAAAACGAAGATAAATGCATGGCGGAAGCGAGGCCGAAACGAACAGGCAGGGAATGAAGACCCGCACCCTTATCAAAGGTTACATCCTGGCAAGCGTATAAAATGTCAAAACCGCTTATCCAGAAGAGTACCGCAATGCTGAGCAAGAGCGGTTCCAACGCGAATGAAGGAGAAATGCTAAGCCACCCGGCAAGGGGAGCAAGCCCAATGACAGCACCCAGAAAAAAGTGACAGAGCCAGGTGAAGCGTTTGGTATAGCTATACACTGCCGCCACGCCAAGGGCCACGGGCGAGAGGTAGAGGCAGACGTTATTGAGAGCGGCGCAGGAGAGAACAAACATAGCCGCCGTAACGCCGCAAAACCTCCACGTTTGCCAGGGGGAGATTTCTCCCGTTACCAGCGGGCGTGTTTGAGTACGGGGATTCTGACTATCATAGGCAAGGTCGGCAACGCGATTAAAAGCCATGGCAAAGGAGCGAATTCCCACCATGGCGATAGTAAGAAGAAGCATTGTTTCTGTTCCTGGCCAACCCTTTTTGGCAAGGAAGGCGCCGGAATAAGCAAAGGGCAGCGCAAAGATGGAGTGCTCTATTTTAATCATACGGCAGATGGCAAAAAAGCTTCCGAACATATTTTTCTCCTGCATTGGCACTGTTACATTCGTGCTATTGACTTAATCGCATGATAGATTGAAACATGGGGCCAAGGGTTATGATAATATCCTCCATATGTTGAGCCAGCACGGTAAAGAGCATGCTCATGAAAAAAAATCCTACAGCTATTTTAACCGGTGCGCCCAAGGTCAGAAGGTTCATTTGTGGAGCGGCTCGCGCCATAAGGGCAAGGGTAAGCTCTATCATGAACAGAGAGGCGATTACCGGAGCCGCTATTTTCATGGCAAGAACAAACATACCGGCAGAGAGCTCAATAACATCACGGGCAAGGGTTGCGGAAATGGTGAACCCCCCAGGCGGAACAAGGGCAAAGGAATCTGCCAGAGCACGCAAAAGATGCAGGTGCCCGTCAAGGGTTAAAAATACAACTAGAGAGGTCGTATATAACAGATGCGAGGTTGCGCCGATCTGGGCGTTGGATAGCGGATCTGCAAGGGTAACCATGGTAAAGCCCATTTGCGCTCCCATCAGTTCCCCGCCGGTTTGAATACCGGCAAAAACAAAATGAACGCACATGCCAAGCGTCATGCCCATGAGGGCTTCACTTAGCATAAGCAGAATAATGCCAATGGGATGCCCAGGAAAAAGCTCACCCGGAAAGGACAGATGCGGCCACAAGGCCAAGGCCAGAATAATGGATAGTGACACTTTGACCGTTGTTGGAATGGTCTCTCCACCATAAAAGGGCAACATGAAGACCACAAGGCTGGTTCGCATGAGAGTGAGCAGAAAGCTCATGAGGGATTCAGGCGAAAAATTAAAAATATTCATCGGTTATGTACGAAACATTGCAGCATTGTTTTTTAGGAGAAAAGCACAGAAAAAAGGTCGTAAAGACTTAAAACAGTCCTTTTCCAGCCTACACAATTTAGAAGGAAATGCAAATACATTTGCTCTATCAACAAAAAATGAGGCCATTGCAAAATGGCCTCAGGCAACTGCTCAGCAGGTGCCCGCTTGCGGGCGCTTGCTGAGCAATCGCCAGAGATCGTTGCATTGTGCAACGATCTCAAAATAGGGTATAGCATTACATTTCTGCATTTTGTGCAAAATATGGAAAATCCGCCTGCAAGCCATGATTGCATCGCCCGCAAAAACATATTACAAGATCGCAAAGAAAAATATTTCGCTTCACATTTTACTAAAAGTAGTTTACTGCGACTATACAGATGTCACTAGAAACAATCTGCATTAATTTTTACATATACCCCCATAGCCACATTCTAAAAAATAGGAGGTCTACAACGTGGAAAATTACTTGAAGGAAGCTCTTGAGCTTGTCAAGGCGCAGGCCAGCGTGCGCACCATGAATGAAGAAGAAATGACAACCATGCTCAAAAAGCTGGCTGAAAATATCAGAATACTGAGTGAAGAAGCTTCTTCAGTGGAAGATGAAAGCGAAAATCTGAATGTAGATCCCAAGACAGCCATTAAAGAAAAATCCATTACCTGTGCCGTCTGTGGCAAGGCTTTTAAACTGCTTACCAAAAAGCACCTCTCCACCCACAACCTCACCACCGAAGCCTACCGCGAATTTTGCGGATATAAAAAGGGCACTCCTCTTGTATGTAAATCATTGCAGCGTGAACGCCGTAAAAAAATGAAAGATATGCGCCTTTGGGAGCGTCGAACCTAAACCGTAATTGGTATGATTATTTTATAGATATAAGCGTAAAGAATACCACATTCGTTTTGTTGCGCAACAAAATGAATGTGGAAAATTGTTTTGACGATCAGTGGCGTTTCTCCACTCCCTCTCTCCTGTCACTTTCTTGGAGTGATCCCCCATCACCATGGCAAATCCATCTCAAATTTTTATTTTGCGCCCAGTGGCAACCTCACTTCTTATGGTTGCTCTTTTACTGGCAGGATTTCTTGGGTATCGCGCCTTGCCTGTTTCTGCTCTTCCAGAAATCGACTACCCCACCATTCAGGTTGTTACCCTATATCCCGGCGCAAGCCCTGACGTAGTTACTTCCGGTATCACAGCCCCCCTGGAACGACAGTTTGGGCAAATGCCCGGCTTAAACCAGATGTCTTCCCAAAGTTCCGGGGGAGCCTCTGTTATTACCTTGCAGTTTTTATTGGATATGCATCTTGATGTGGCGGAACAGCAAGTGCAGGCCGCCATTAACGCCGCCAACAACTATTTGCCTGCAGATTTGCCAAACCCACCGATATACAACAAAGTCAACCCTGCTGATCCTCCCATTATGACTCTGGCTATCAGCGCTCCCGGCATGGATCTGCCTGTTCTGGAGGATCTTGTAGATACCCGCCTTGCTCAAAAAATTTCCCAAATAGCCGGGGTTGGTCTGGTCACACTTTCGGGCGGTCAGCGCCCTGCCGTGCGCGTGCAAGTAAATCCGCGCCTGCTGGCCTCATATAACCTCAGCCTTGAGGATGTCCGCACCGCTGTCAGCAGTGCCAACGTCAATATCGCCAAAGGCAGTTTTGACGGGCCGGCGCGTGCCTCCACCATTGACGCCAACGACCAGCTTCGCAGTGCTGACGACTACAAAAAGCTCATTATCGGTTATAAAAACGGTGCCCCCATTTACCTTTCCGCCGTGGCGAATATAACGGATGGAGCGGAAAATCTTCGC
>JAVBJS010000048.1:0-15652 GCA_031546885.1 Desulfovibrio sp. | reverse complement strand
CATAGCCAGGAAGTCTACTGTTACTGTCAAGGACTCGCAGAAAATTCATAAAATAATCATTTGCGAAGATGAAGCTAAGTACAAATTTAATGGCCGCATCTGTATCTTCTTGTGGATCAAATGAGCCAAAAGCTTGGTATCTATAGCTTATTGCGTCTCTCTTTACACCATCTGGGTCAGTCCATGACCTTCGTTGTGGTGGTTCTTTGCCGGGTTCTGGTGTGATTCTTCCGGATTGTATAAAGTCCATCATAGGCTGTAGGCGTTTTTTTTCTGAGGGATACCGCTCCAGATACGCCTTCATGATCTTGTTGGTATATTCGTATAGCTCTGCTCTGGTTAGGTATGTATTTTCGATAGTCAAAGGGTCATCTTCCATTTCCATATCGACAGATGCATGAAAGTCCGCGTGGGGAGGCCAGTCCTCATAACCAGGCTCATCCGCAGGGGTATTGCTATCCCTACGCTCAAGCTCCCAACCTGATTCTCCCGACAATCCTCCGAGAGAGCTATCGTCAATAAGCACAAGGAAAAAGCTATCAAAGTAATAATCACTGCTAAAGATTGCCTCGAGCACAAATTTGATAGCCCAAGTATTATCTTCGGGTGAATCACTTATTTCAAATGCCAACGTGTTGTATCTCATGAGGTATTTCCTATGGTGTGCGAATAAAATTTTCAATTTCTGGATAAGCGTTTTCAATAAAGAGTGTGCCATTTTTTGTCTGTCGAACATAGACTTTAAATGGTATTTCATCTATTATAATACGATATCTTTTTGAATTATCGGGATTTGCAAATTTGAAAAAATTGTTATTAATGTTTTCTTTTACTTTTGCTCCGCCGTGTCCTCAAGAATGAGCAGACGATGCGAAGGCGTCAGTTCTGCAATGGCGTCAATGATCGCGTTGACGAACGTGGTTTTGCCGGAAGAGGTTCCGCCCACAACCACAATGTTCCAGCGCCTGAGCACTGCGTTATGGATAATCTCACCTACCCGCGCCGTGATGGAACCGGCAGCCATATACTCAGCCAGGGTAAAGACCCGACTGGCCTTTTTGCGCAAAGAGAACGAAGGCCCCGGCCCGACAATGGGAGGAAAGGTGCCCTCAAAGCGTGAACCGTCCAGTGGAAACTCTCCTTCCACTATGGGGTTGCGTTCATTGACCGTCAGATCAAGGCCGCTGGCCACCAGCGAGAGAATCAACCGGCTCTGTGCCAGCGGTATTTCTCCAATAGGTTCATGCTCTTGCCCGTAGCGCTCGATCCACAGGGAACCGTCCGGGTTGAGCATGGGAGACTTTTGTCAAGATAACATTGGTAAATAATGGAAGTTATTTTTCAGGAATAAAAATCAACCCCAGAAATCACCCAGGCAGGAAAGGCATAAAAAAGCGCCTGCGGTTCATTTTCCCACAGGCGTTTCGGTTCACATTTTTTCTCGCAGACGTTCATTGGCTATAAAGGCTCGGATAAGTGAAGTTCTACATCCATTCGGCCATGCAGGATGCGGATCACATCCAAACCGGTGTCCGAACGCCGAAAATAGAGCACATGAGCACCTACAGCGTATTTCCAATACCCTTCCCGAACGTCGGTCTGTTGCGCAATATTGTGCCCGGAAACCAAGCCCTCAATGGCGGCAATAATGTCACGGTGATACTTGTCCGCTTGCTCCAGCGACCATTGCCGGAATGTATAGAGCCAGATTTCTTCCAGGTCGGCTTCGGCCAGAGGCGAAAGCCGGTAGGCGCGGCTATTGGCCATGCTTGGCCCGCATCCGCGTCAAAAAGTCCTCGCTGCCGAAGGGCGCTGGTTCTCCTGATTCCTCTCCGGCAATCAGTGCCCCGCGCAACGCTTGCAGCTTGCATTCGTGCTCTTCCAGCATACGCAAGCCCGCTCGGACAACATCACTGGCCGACCCGTAGCGCCCGGCCTGGACTTGCGCATCAATAAACGTGGTGAAGTGATCACCAAGGGAAACGGATGTGTTTCTCATTTTGAGCCCTCCAATGAATATTACCAATATTTGGTATATAATGGTAGCTCAGCCTCAAGTCAATCTCCCGCACCGGATTTTTTCCCGTTCCCATGTGATCAAGCTCACCCGTTTTTTACGCAAAGAAGCGCCCACAGCTCTCTGCCGCAGGCGCTTTGGTCACAGATTATTTGCCGTGTAGACGCACAACGGCAATGAATGTCCTAACGGCATACTGCACGCACATGGCCGCTTCAGCCATTGTTTTACCGATGGGGGAGTTAAGCTTGGGCGCGGCATAAATGCGCTCTTCGCACAGGATCAGCATTATGTGGATAAGTTCCTGAGCCTTGCTCTCGAATTTTTCAATCGTGTAGATCTGTTCTTTTGTGCGTATAGCCATTTCCAAACTCCTCTGGAGGCTGGAGCAGGTCGCACCAGGCGCACTCGTCACGGACGAAAACCACCTTTACTCCCACAGGCAGTTCTCAACGCCGCCACAAGGGAAAACGATGAATATCGCTTTCCTGAAAAACCACGCACAGAGGCATCAGGTGCATACGCCATGCGGCATGCTGATGTATGGTGCCCGGCTGTGCGCAGCAGCTTGGCGGATTTATATTTTGAGATTCAGTATACGATGGTCGCCGTGGTAGGACTGCCCGGCAGGGTCTGCCGGTTTGCGCGGATCAAAGGTGCCGGTGTTTTGGATTACAGTCCCACCAATGGCGAAACTGCCCTGTTCCTGGATCATCAGGGCAGTGTTTTTTACGCTTTCAGCAGCTTGCCCTCCCGAAGGAACGAGCAATAGCAAGAGTAGCATCACGAAAAATTTATTCACTTTCATACTATATCTCCAAGATATTTCAACTTTACAGTAGTATTTCGTTCTTGGACAACGCCAAGAAAAATTGATCTATAAAGCCCTACCGTAAAAGTCTTTGAGTTTGGCTACTGCCTGATCAACATACTCTGGAACATAATAGGTCTGGATATGTGTCGCTCCGGGAATCTTGAAAAGTTCCTTGTCCTTGGTGCCTGTGGCCTTCTGGAAAGCTTCTTCCGACATATAGAGAGAATCAGCTTTTTCGCCTGCCATCAGGAGCAGAGGGACATTGATCAGTGAGATGTTGTCCATAGCGTCCCAGGTCATCAAGTCCATGAGGCTGCTGGTCGTATACCGGAAAGTGGAACCGGGGCACCGGTTGGTTTTTCCATAATACATCATGCCTTCGCGGTAGAGGTCGGTGGGAATTTTCTTGATGCTTTCTTCCGTCAGAGCATCAAAGTCAACGTTGCCGGAATAGACGATTTCTCCGGCCAGTTCTTTAACGCGAGCATCTGAGGCTTCTTTCAGGCGTGTTTGGACAGAATCCAGTTGCGTATTCATGTAACCGTTTCTTCTCACCTGGCCGGAATTGAACATGCTCAAAGTCGCAACGGCTTTGAAACGCTTGTCAGACTTGGCGACATTTAACGTATACCCGCCGCCGCCACAGATACCGAGTGCAGCAAGCCTGTCGGAATCCACACCGGGATAGGTGCCGATAAAGTCGGCCATACCGTGAATGTCTTGTGTGCGGAAAAAGGGTTTATCGACATTTCTGGGGGTTCCTTCGCTTGCTCCCTGGTATGAAGCGTCGGCAGCGATGGTTATATAGCCGAGTTCCGCCAGGCGCTGGGCATACAGACCGGCCACCTGTTCTTTTACACCGCCATTAGGATGAGCCACCACAACGGCAGGGTATTTCTTGCTGGCATCATATCCGGCGGGCGTATAGACGTTAGCTGCGATCTTGAGGCCGTTCAACGTATAGGTCACAGGATGTATGTTGACCTTGTCCTTGACGTTTTCCATAATAGCTTCCCCGTAAACAAGACCAAACTGGTTGTTTGTTGCCGCATGAACGACACTTACGAAGGCAAGCGTCGATACCATAGCCACCAATGCAACGGCTGTTAATTTGATGTCCATCGCTACTCCTGTTGTTGTGCGCTATGCTTTTTGCATCCGGTATCCGGCGCAAGTTATTTTTTCTGCCCGTCCACGGCCTGCTGCAAAACCATCAGCGCGTTATCACCGCGCTCTTTGCCAAAATAGGTTCCCATGACCGTGAAAAGATGCCGCATTTGCTGTTCCGTAAAACCTTGCGTCATGGTCAGGCCGATGTGGGAGCGGAGTTGGTCGTTCGCACCCGGCAAATTGCTGATAGCGCCGACCGTTGCCACTTCACGGCTGCTGTAATCAAGCACATCTCGCATAAAAATATCCGCAAAGAGCTGTTCTTTCAGGAAGACCTCAATCGCGGGAGTAAAGGTTTCGTACCTGGGGCCGTTGTCCGTACGCTTCAAAGAACCGGGAGGGCCGGGCATGAAAGAAGGATCACGCAACTTGGCAAGGGTATCGTGGCCGTATTCGTATTTAGTTTTGTCGCTCGGAATCGGGCTTGCTTCCGGGCTGTGAACGTCCTTGATGCCCTGCTTTTCCCGCTCGTCCATAACGGCAATGAAAGCGTTGATGCCGTTCAGGGCGCGTGGAAAACCGGCATAGGCGGAAGTATGGATCAGAACTTCTTTGATCTGATTCACGGTAAGGCCCGCCTGCAACCCTTCTACCAACAGCGACTTCAGTCGATCTATATCGCCGCTGGCCGTGAACGCGGCGATCAGGGCGATTTTTTGCATTTTGAGCGGCATTTCATTCGGATTCATAAAGCCAGACTCTTCGTCAGTAACCACAGCGTCCCAAGTCACAGGCTTGCCCTCAATGCGTTCTGAAAGCGCGATATGTGCCATTGCGGTATCAGGGGCCGCGCCGTGCCAGTGCAGTACATCCGCCGGAGTCCAGGCAATATCTCCCTGCCGGAGTTCGTGCAGCGGCCCGCCAGCACGCTGAACGTAGCCGCGACCGGAAACGATGATCAGGGTTTGCCCCATTGGGTGGCTGTGCCAGTTGGTGCGGGAGCAAGGCTCAAAGGTGACAATCGCCCCGTAAGCGTTGGAACCGTTCTTCGCGGTGAACAGCCCGTCTGTTCTGGCCGGGCCGGTGAAGTTAGCCGGATTGGCTTTACCGGAAGGCAGAGTTCCGGCACGGGTAATGACAAGCTGTTTGGATTTCCTGTTCGCCGGGCTGGTTTGATACTGGCTGTCGCTTACACTACCTTGCCAGGTCACGCTGCTGCCGTTCACGGCTTCGGCCAGAACCCAGGCGGACGCAATCGAATCAGGCGCAGCGCCGAACCAGTGCCGCACTTTGGGCGGGAAGGTCACGACATCACCCGGAAAAACCTCTTCCAGTGGGCCGTTTTCTTCCTGCACAACCATTTTCCCGGCTGTGACAAGTATTGCCTGCCCCATGGGGCTGGTGTACCAGTTTGAACGCGCTCCGGCTGTAAAGGTGAGCAGTTCGACAGCCAGCCGGGCCGGTTGGGCGGTTTGGAAACCATCCTCTATCCGCACCGTACCGGTGTAGTTTTGGGCAGAAGATACTTTGGGCGCTTGTGCGTGCGCCGTGCCGGGTAATTGTGATCTGACCATCGGACTCAGCGGCGAAAGTCTCTGCTGAAGAAGCTGCCAACACTATCAACAACGCAAGAAAAAAACTTCTCATGGCTTTTCCTTCGTAGCAAAATCAGTTTCAGTTGAGACAACCCTCATCTCTGTACCTTTGCGCGGCGGTCCGCCATGGTACTCGGCATCCCTGTTCTGCTATATTTGTATAGCTCCGCTTCGTTAATGGCTGTAGATACGATCCTGCCAAAATATTGCCTAATCCGCTCAGGCTGCTGTTCATATAGGCTATAGTGTGATACCAGAAATACGAACGATAACGCCTGAAACCTTCTCAGTGATGAATATAGCAGGAGGCCTCAATGAAAGAAGATGCTCACACCCGCATGGCGCAGACAGCAGAACAGCTTAAGAAAAAACTGCTGCAGCGGCTGCCTGAATCGGGAAGAATCCCGACGGCTGTTGATGGTCTGATGTTGTCCCGCAAAGATGAAGCCAATGTGTCTGAAAGCTGCTTTTATCGACCCACGATAGGCGTGGTGATCCAAGGAGCTAAACGCTCTCTGATTGGGAATGAAGAGCACCATTACGATTGAAATAATCTACTCGCATTTGCAGCCTGTTGCATGATCATCAAGAATTATAAAGGATGTTGAACGAGCAAAATGGCATTCATATTTCTCTATCATCGTGCATCTTCGCATAATGAGTTTCGAGGACAGGACAAGTGAAGTGGCCCCACCTTTTGGGTGGACCACTTCACGCCTGCCCTCCGGGGGAGCGTAGGACGCGTCCTTATTCGCTGCGCTCAACGCAAGGCACAAAGGCTATCCCTCGCTGCCTGACACCCGCCGGATCAGCGCCCGTATCTCTTCCACCCGCCAGACGGTGGTGCGCATTCCCAACTTCACCGGAGCCGGGTACTTGCCCGCCTTGATTCCTTCCCAAAAAGAAGACTTGCCGATGCCGAGCACATGCAGCACCTGCGGAAGGCGGACAAAGCCTTCCGCAGGCAAGGGAAGCGGCGTTTTTTGTTGTTTTGTCATGGAGTTATTATCCTGTTTGTTCCTTCCGCGCTTTTTCGCGCAGGGTATCAATGTGGTCCGCGTAGGTCTGCATCATTGCGGCCCGTTGCGGCAAAAGTTGGGACTTGTCATAGGCAGCCTTGGCAGCGGAACGCTCCAGGGTGTGCGACAGTTGCAGGTAAATGACATCGTGCGGGAATTCCAATTCCTTGAACAGGGTCACGGCCATATGCCGAAAACCGTGCGGCGAGAAGACGCCGGGACCATACCCGGCATCGCGTACCGCCCGGAGCAGCGACATGGCCGTCAGGTGCCCCTCGTTACCCCAGGACGGAAACATAAACGGATTGCCCCCTGTGTATTTGTGCAGCTCGTGCAAGAGCTCGTAAACCTGCCGGGCCAGGGGCACGATGTGCGGCTTGCCGTTCTTCATCTTATGGGCTGGTAGCGTCCATTCCCGCTTTTCCCAGTCAACCTCCGCCCATTCGCCCCACATCAGGCTGGCAGGCCGCAAAAACACATAGGGCGCTATGCGAATGGCCGTCAGGCCTTCAATGCCCCGTCTGCTCATGGGCAGAGCTTCCAGAGCCAACAGCAAGCGGCCTACGGCGTCCGGAGCGGTAATGGTGGGGAAGCCCCCTCTCTTTTGACGGTTTCTTGTAGGACAAACCTCGCCAGACGGCATAGGCGGGGTTGTTCTCGCACTTGCCGATAGCAATGGCGAAGTTAAAAATGCGGATGGAGCTTTCCGCTATTTTGCGCAGGGTGTCACATTTGCTTTCGTTGTCCAGGGTAGTGAACACCGTCCGCATGTCGGCGGGTGTGATTTCATTGATGCGTTTTGACCCCAGGCTGGAAATAAGGTGCAGCTTGATGCGCCGCTTGGTGCCTTCATACGAGATCGCGCGCCAACGCTTTCTCACGTCTTGTAGCCAGTCCAGGGCCACCGCTTCAAAACTCAGGGGATGCGGCTGGCCTTTGGCGACGGATTTACGCTCCACAACCGCCATACGGGTCTGCGCTCTGTCTTTGCGGCGCCGGTCAGCCGGGTTGATGCCCTTGTCCAGCTCCTTCCGCAGCAGGAAATTTTTCTCCCGTGCCTCTTTGAGGCTGACAATAGGGAACTTGCCCAGGGCAAGGGTCTGTTCGCGACCTTTGTAGAGATACCGGGCGACCCACCGCTTGCTCTTTTCTGAAACGACAAGAAAGAGACCGTTTCCATCGGCCAGTTTCGTCCCTTTAGACTCGCCTGTGGCCTCATCAATTTTGCTCTTCGCCGTCTCAATAGCCTTGATAGTCAAGGACATTCCGTACCTCCACGGGTTATTTTGTCCGCTGAAGCATCAAAAATTCTGAAAAATTCAAAATGACCCAGAAAATCACCCGTCGAAAACGCGTATTTGGGGGGATTCTTTTGGACGTCACCGCTCCAGTGCATTAGCGGAAATTCTTTCCTATCAAGCGGTTAGAGGATAACGCTGCATGCAGATGACGTAAGTGTTTGATACGAGCATGATTTCAATCACTTCCGGGTCCTCCAACGCCGTGAGGATAGGCCCGGCGCAGTTGTGCCGCAAGCTGGCCAGCAGGCGCGGATCATCACAGGCCCGCATGAGCATCAGCGTACCGCCTTCAGGACAAAGACAGCCACATTGACCAAGGCCGACACCGCCACAATGGCCGCAAGCCACGCCGTGCTGTTTTTGAAGGCATTCAACCGGGAGGCATGATCATCAAAGATTTTACGGATGCCCTCAACAGATGAGGATGAAAAGCTTGCCGTGAACTGATTCACGGTAGCTTGCACTCCGGCCACATAGCCGTCTGTTTTTTCTGCCATGAGCCGATTTAAGCCGTTCTCGTGCCGGGCGTGAAGTTTTTCCAATTCAGCAAGAGAGGCATTGCACAGGGTAATTCCCATCAAAGCGGGTTCATCATCACTACTGATTCCTGCCTGATATTTTTGAAGGGCACATATGCCTTACGAACCGGACGATATACTCAATCTCAGCGAAGTCGCTGCACAGTTGCGCCTTGACCCAAGGACAGTATTACGGATAGCGTCGCAATTAGGTGGTAGGCGTACTGGGAAGCGCTGGAGATTTCGTTACGGTTCCGTAATGGAGTTTTTCAATGCCGACACTACGCAAAGACAGAGACAATATATGGTTGGGGCGGGTAATTCTGGACGGCAGGCAGGTGGCCTGCAAACAGTTCCCGCCAGGACGCAAAGGCGGACCGGAGTGGAGGGCCGCAAAGGAGTGGGAAGAAGAACAGCTCAAGGTGGCACTGAGTCAGAAGGAGATGGAGAAAATTCTGATCCGTACGGACTTAGAAAAGCTCTTGGTCTGGGGTGAGGCCTATATGGCCCACGCTGAACGAACCATGAAGCGCCAGACCATTGTTGAGAAGGAAACGGTCATGAAAGCCTTTTTCGCGCACTGCCGTAGGCGGGAAATACAGAGCCTGGGGGCTGTTAGCAAGCCCAAGGTTTATGAGTTCCTGGCCTCGGTGGCTGACGAAAGAGGGCCTAAAAGGGCTAACGTGTACCGCAAAAACCTTCTGGCCGCTTGGAATTGGGGAGTCAGCTATATTGAGGACTTTCCCCAAAACCCCTGGATTATTGAGAGCATCAAAGAGTTCCCGGCTGACCCCGAGGAGCGCTATGTTCCGCTCGAAGATGATGTGATCGCAGTGCTCAATCAGGCTCACGGCCAGGATTTGGTGATGCTGATGACATATTATTTTACAGGTGGGCGTAAGAGTGAACTCTTCCGCTTGGCATGGTCGCAGGATGTGCAGTTGGGTGAAGGCAAGCTCCGGCTTACCGACCACAAGGGCAAGAACGGCAAAAAGCGCGCCCGCTGGTACACCATGCATCCTGAGCTGATTAAAGCCTATGCGTGGTGGAAGGAAGCGCGTCCCTGCAAGGTGGATAATGTCTTCATGCAGACCCATTGCAAGACGCACCTGGGGGAACCGTTCACGCAACGCCGTCACTTGATGAGCAACCTGTGCAATAAGGCGGAGGTCAAGCCATTCGGCTTTCACGGGTTGCGGCATAAATCCGCCGCAATTACCTTTGAGGCCGGGGGCATCGCAGCCGCTCAAATGCTGATGGGCCATGAGCGGGCGACCACCACAGACTGCTATGTGCGGAGTGTCGGGCTATATGCGGATCAGGGAGTCATTGTGGATGCGCTCAGTAGCAGCGGGCAGGCAGGCAGGCCTTGGCCTGTTGGAAAAGGTAATGCCCCAGGAGCTAGATACTCCTGAGACATTTTGTACACAGAGTTATGTACACAACGTGATTCAATAACAAAACGTGCGTATAACCCGTTGAAATCTTTTGGCGTCCCCAAGGGGATGTGTAGGTGTACTGTAAGTACCTGATTTTGATGTTTATCACGCATGAAAAAGATGTAGAAATTGGATGAAAATGGATGTGTTTCTGATTGTGTCTGGCTCCCGTGCAGGCAGCGTTGTCTCTGGCATGGTTTCGACCAGTTAGGAAGCTACCGTAACCAGTGAGGAAACTTGGATGTCGTTCGGTTTAAACCCGTCGAATTCGACGGGTTAACGGGGAGTTGAAATTTTTGCCACCGCCGGTGGCAAAATTACCCTCCTACAGCCAGAACCGCAAACCTTGCTTTTGCCCGTAAAGAGAGTATATTCAATGTGCATCTAAATGAATACAAGTGAGGTTTTTATGCGCCAGGCAACAACCATCAGGCTGACCGGCGAAACTCTCGACTGCATAAATTTTTTGGCGGACGCCACCAACAGGTCGAAATCATATTTGCTTCAAGAAGCTGTCGAGCAGTATGTCCAAAGAGAAAGAGCGGTTGTCGATGAGATCCGGCAAGGCATTGATGCGATGAACGAGGGCCGGACGGTTTCGCACAAGGTTGTAAAAGAGCGTCTGAGGGCCAAGGGTTTCAATGTCTAACTACGGTATTGAATGGACCGATCCGGCCTGGGATGACTTGAATGAGATTGCCGACTACCTGGTTGAACAGGAGGAGGACTTTCAGGTTGCGGACGACATGATTGCCCGCTTACTCCAGGCACCGGAGCAACTCTCTTCACTGCCCTGGTCAGGCAAGCCGGGAAGGGTTCCAGATACAAGAGAGCTGCGAGTGCAAAAAACTCGTTATGCTTTGGTGTACGCCGTTTCAGACACTGCGGTATTCATTTTGCGGGTAATGCACAGCAGCCGCCTTTTCCCGCCTGCACCTGAGCAGAGCGACAGCGCTGGCGAATAAATTATGTCTTTTCCCTCGAGATTTCGGATGAAAATGGATGAATTTATGGCTGTGTCTGGCATCTCTTGCTGATTACAGCTGCCTCTGGCATGGTTTTCGGGTACAGCAGATTGAATTTCGCCACCGCCAGTGGCGAAATTATACTGATGCATTGAGTAATTTTACCAGCCAAACAACGGTGGAGAATCTTGAGTGACAAAGGCTTACCCGCCGTACACCATCACCAGCACCGCCCTCAAACTTGTAGCGGCTATCAGTGAGCAGCTCGCCACGCTGTCCGCCACTGGTGCGTTGACGGCGGAAAACCTTTCCCCGCAACTACGGCGGGAAAACCGCATCTGCACCATTCACGCCTCGCTTGCCATCGAAAACAACACGCTCAGCCTGGAGCAGGTAACGGACATTATTGACGGTAAGCCGGTCATTGGCCCGCCTCGTGACATTCAGGAAGTGCGCGGCGCTGTCGCCGCCTATGAAAAATTGGATGCGTGGCAGCCCCACAGTTTGAAAGATTTACTCGCTGCCCATGCCCTGCTTATGCACGATCTTGTGGATGCTCCCGGCAAACTACGCGCCGGCGGCGTTGGAGTATTTCAGGGCGGCAAGGTTATTCACATGGCCCCGCCTGCCAACTTGGTGCGTGGACACATGGAGACTCTTCTCCAGTGGCTGAAAACGACAGACGAGCACCCGCTCATCACGAACTGTGTTTTCCACTACGAGTTTGAATTCATCCATCCCTTTGACGATGGCAACGGACGCATGGGGCGGCTTTGGCAGACGCTTATATTGAGTAAGTGGAAACCAGTGCTGGCGTACATGCCGGTGGAAACTATCGTCCGTAACCGCCAGGCCGAATACTACGCGAGTTTGGGACAGGCGGACGCACAGGGCGAAGCCACCAAGTTTATAGAGTTTATGCTCCAGGCGTTGCACGATACGTTGACCCACGTTCTTGCGACCACCCAAGTAACCGCACAAGTAACCGCACAAGTAAGCCCCCAAGTCAAACGCCTGCTCTCTGCTCTGGTAAAAGGCGAGCAAAGCGCCGGGGATCTTATGCAGGCTTTGGGTTTGAAAAGCGCGAAAAACTTTCGCGCTACCTCTCTGACTCCAGCCTTGGAAGCCGGACTTGTGGAAAGAACGCAGCCGGATTCTCCGCGTAGTCCGACACAGAAGTATCGACTTACTACCAGAGGAAGGCAGGCGTTACGCGCCGGAAAATACTAAACAAACCTATGCAATGGACACGGCCTGATGAATAGTGAGGAAAATGCTCAAGGGTCAGAGTCTACCGAGTTGCAAAAGCTGCGGGAAGAAAACATTCGACTCAGGTCACTGTTGGACGCGCATGGCATTGTTTGGCCCGATGATCATGCTCCGCATTCAGGCGCAGCGATTAGTTCTTCTGAACGGCGCACGCCCCAGTTTTCGCTGCGGAGAAAGTAGCGCTTTTTCGGCGACTGTTCAGGGGCAGAACGGATGCTTACCCCCGGCGGTGGGAATCCGCCAAGGGCAAAGCGGGGTACAGCCCAGCGTGCGGCAATGAATGGAAACCCGGAATTTGTGGTAAACCTAAAATTAAGTGCGGAAACTGTAGCCAGCGTAAATTGCTGCCCCTCACTGACCAAGTCATTTACGACCATCTTTCCGGCAAGCACACTATCGGCTGTTATCCTCTTTTCGATAATGACACCTGCTGCTTTCTGGCAATCGACTTCGATGACGCCGATTGGCAGGGAGATGTCTGTGCTGTAATGCAGTCCTGCCGTGATCTCGCCATTCCTGCGGTGGTGGAGGTGTCTCGTTCCGGCAACGGGGCGCACATCTGGATATTTTTCGCCAATCCGCTCCCGGCCCACGAGGCGCGTCAACTGGGAGCCGCGCTGCTCAGCCACGCCTGTTCTCAAAGTCGGCAACTTTCCTTTGCCAGTTATGATCGTTTCTTCCCAAATCAGGATACGCTTCCCAAGGGAGGTTTCGGTAACCTCATTGCACTTCCATTACAAAAACGCCCGCGAGAACAAGGGCGTAGCGTTTTCGTTGATGAAAATTTTGAACCATACCCTGATCAGTGGGGCTTTCTGACTTCCGTTCACGCACTTTCCTCTGGCGAGTTGGAAAGTGCCATGATTCGTGCGTGTGGAGGCAGGCATCCACTGGATGTGGCGCTTACCACAGAGGAAGACGAAGCCAAGCCGTGGCAACGGGCAGCGCCTGAAACTGACAGGATACCCGGCTCCTTGCCCGTATCGCTCACCTTGGTGCTTGCGAATCAGGTTTTTATAGCCAAATCCGGTCTTCCCCAGCCGTTACTCAATCGTATCGTTCGTTTGGTGGCTTTCCAGAATCCAGAGTTTTATAAAGCTCAGGCAATGCGCCTGCCCGTGTGGGACAAATCACGGATCATCGGCTGCGCCGAAAATTTTCCTCAGTACGTCGGGCTCCCCCGTGGGTGCTTGCCGAACCTTCTTAGTCTGCTGGAAAACAATGGAATTGGCGTTACCCTGCAAGACGAGCGCGGTTCCGGGAACAAGATTATCGCAAAGTTTACCGGGGTTCTCAGAAAAGACCAGAAAGAAGCGGTAAAAGCAATGCTGGCTCACGACATTGGTGTGCTGCACGCGCCCACAGCTTTTGGCAAAACTGTCGTAGCTGCCGCCATAATCGTCAAGCGTAAAATGAGCACTTTAGTGCTGACGCATCGTGCGGAGTTGCTACGGCAATGGCAGGAACGCCTCACAGAATTCCTGGATATGGGCAAAGGAGAGATAGGCCTTATTGGTGGAGGCAAGAAAAAACCAAGTGGGAAAATTGACATCGCTCTTTTACAGACAATATCTCGCCAGAATGATGCTGCGGGCATGCTCGAATCTTACGGGCAAGTCATTGTTGATGAGTGTCACCACATCTCGGCTTTTTCTTTTGAGTCTGTGCTCAAGCTGGTAAAAGCGCGATGCGTCCTTGGGCTTACCGCCACGCCTATACGTCGAGACGGGCACCACCCCATTATTTTCATGCAATGCGGGCCGATTCGCCATAGTGCATCTCACCCACAAACAGCTCCGACACAGTTGGAGGTGTGGCCGCAACACGTGCCGACTCCCAGCATTCTTCCCGATTCAAGCATACAGGAAGTATTCCGCATCTTGGCTCAAGACGAGAAACGCAACAGAAGGATTGTGGAGGATGCACGCGCAGGATACAGTGAAGGCCGAAAAATTTTGATACTCACAGAACGAACTGAGCATTTGGAATTGCTGCGCGAAGGGTTGGGGACAGATCTTAAACACTGCCACACCCTCCACGGGCGGTTGTCCAAAAAACAACGCTTGGAAACGCTGAACACGCTCGCAGCATTGGACGGCTCAACACCAAGAATTCTGCTGGCCACTGGGCGGCTCATTGGTGAAGGTTTTGACCATTCGGCCTTGGATACATTGCTCCTTGCCATGCCTATCTCATGGAAAGGAACGCTCCAACAGTACGCGGGCCGTCTGCACCGTGAGCATGCCGGAAAAAGCGATGTCCGGATTTATGATTATATTGAACAAGACAATCCGGCCTTATGTCGAATGTGGGAAAAACGGCGTAAGGGATACGCGGCTATGGGGTACACAGTGATGCAGGCAAATATCGCAAGCCTGTGAGTAAATTTCTTTGGGTAAAGGCGGTTTTTACTCATCACCTACATAAACGGCTTGGCACTCCAAGCCGAGCCGAGCGTTACCATGAAGATGCCTTCAGATCGGCTTTTTGGAGCTCCGTTGAAAGTGCCGGCGCCTCCTTCTCTAGGCGGGGTGATGCATCGGCCACATAGGCTGCCGTCAGGGGCGGCGGCGTGAATTTGTCCTGTTCACCGCGACGACGCTTTACCTCCATTAAGGCATCCTGCTTACTTGTCTTTTTTTTCATCCAGGAGGGCTTTGATACTCCCGATCTTGCACAATCCGATACTTCTCAAACTCGCTTTCTGCGTGCTGTTTCGCCGCTTCCATGCTGATTGTGCCGCTGCCCTGCAAAATTTCCAGCTCGGTGAAGTTCAAAAAATCGTCCAGCTGTTTGGCCCAGTCTTCCATGGTCATGGGGATCTTTCGCCGTGCCCGCTCCTCAGCCAAGTCCAGCCAAGCGTTGACGATGCGCCCCAAGGACTCCAATTCTTCTTTTGCCAGATAATTCCTGGCGATACTGACATCCGTTTTGATGATTTTGCCCTCCGGTGCGCGCTCTCAACTGGTCAGGCCCATGTGATCCTTGTCGCTGTCGGCGCGTTCCCCAATCAGCTCGGCGGCGGTGGGCCCGTGAATGGCGAAGTGCAGCTTGTTCTGTACAGTGGCGAAAAAGGCGCGGGTGGTCGGCGCGTCCTCGTTGTAATCCAGGCTGGTGGCGTAGATGTCGGTAATCTTTTGATAGAACTTGCGCTCGCTGAGCCGGATTTCCCGGATTTCTTCCAGTAGCCGCTCAAAATAGTCTTCGCCCAGGAATGCACCGTTCTCTAAGCGTTTTTTGTCCAGCACATAGCCCTTGATGGCGAATTCTCGTAAAACCTGCGTAGCCCATTGGCGGAACTGCGTGGCCCGCACGGAGTTGACCCGGTATCCCACAGATATGATTGCATCCAGGTTGTAGAAGTCCACCTGCCGGGAGATGTTACGTTCCCCTTCATTTTGAACTATCCGGAATTTCCGGATAGTTCGATCAGGCTGTAATTCTTCACTTTCATAAATATTAACTAGTCGACCCTGAAAAACTGATTTACGCCCGTACGCCAGGAAGCTCATCTTGTTGGCGTACGATTGCGAAAAGGGCTGCGAGGACAAAAAATATTCCATTGACCACAGCATTCATCCATTTTTTGCAGTTAAAGGCGGCAG
>JAVBJS010000098.1:0-10973 GCA_031546885.1 Desulfovibrio sp. | reverse complement strand
CTGCCGCCTTTAACTGCAAAAAATGGATGAATGCTGTGGTCAATGGAATATTTTTTGTCCTCGCAGCCCTTTTCGCAATCGTACGCCAAAAAGATGAGCTTCCTGGCGTACGGGCGTAAATCAGTTTTTCAGGATCGACTAAGTAGAGCCTCAGTTTAATAGTTTTTAGAATCTATCCTGTATAATTAAAAACACATCCCTAGCAACTGTTTATGCCTGCGCAACTATTTCATATTGGGAGGAAGACGAAAGGGGAAGTTTAAAAATATCAAGGGAGGGGGAAACACCTTTTGAAAAATGTTTTTTTCTCTCTCTCCCGAACCTCCATTTCCCCTAAACTTTTTAATTTACTTTGGACGGAATTATTACACTTTGAAGCTATTACACGCTGATCTCATTTCGAGACCGGTGCATGCACAGGCCTCAACTGGAAGGAGCCTGTGCCGTGCCGCTCTTGGGGGCTTGAATAGGTGCATAATTTTCATCCAATACCGAATGCAGCAGGGCAGTGCCATCCGGGGCGACCTTAAAAAGCCCGTACCGTGCTTTTGCGTAAATATCCCCATGCCCCTCCTGAAAAAACCAGGAATGCGAAGCAAAGCGAACTTGCCTGTCCTGTATGCGGAAGGTTAACAAAATCTCATTGTCCGCCAGTGGCACCTTACTATCATACAGCCGGACAAACTGCGATTTACCAGCCTTTGTAGTAGCAAATACCGCTCTGCCCTTATCGCCACTTTGATGGACTTTAGTGGCCGCGAGCCCTCCCGCTGGGGCATCAGCCATGTCGGAAGGAGCGGAGGGTATGGCGTCCCAAATATCACTGGTGGCTTCATAATTCAGGATCATATAATCCCCCTGCATCAGCGAGCGAGGGTCCACCGGAGCCAACTTGAGAACAAGATCACGGCCAGTCAACAAAATATCTTCTTTATTCCAAATAGATATATTGTAAATAACAAGAACCGCCAGCGTAAAAATAACAAACCAAGTACGAAGCTTGCGCATAGCATTCCCCAGAAAAATCATTGTAAATACAAAGAGCTAAAAAAGAATTTCACTCCATTCAAGCCTGATCGGAAGTGTCACTTTTCTATCTTTTCTTCAGCGGGGGGTTGATCTGGCGGATGTGTTTTCTGCAAAACGATAGGGTGATTCAAGGCCTGTTCTGCAACCTTTTTTGCCCTTTTAATCGTGCGGCGGGAGCGCATAATCCAGAGTATTCCAACGCCCGCAAGAATTGCAATAATGAAATAAAAAATGCCATGCCCCAAAATATCCATAGTGTCCAGAAAGGCCTCGCGCGCGTAATATCCGCCATAAGCAAAGCTCAGTGCCCAAACACTTGCTCCAACAATATTCAGAGCAAAGAATTTAAGGTGACTCACGCCACTAATACCCAGCAAAATGGGGGTGACGTTACGCACTCCATAAATAAAGCGAAAGCCAAGAATAAGGGCTATGTCATATTTCTTGAACAATGCAGCAGCCTTATCAACATTTTTTTCCAAACTTGGAAAGTGCTGCAAAACAGAGTGGCCTTTGTACTTCCCAAGGCTGAACATTACCTGATCGCTCAGAAAGCTACCGCAAAAGGCAGCCAAAGCAATGGAAAAGGGATGCAGGTTGAGTTTTTGTGCAAATATACCAGCCATTATTACTATGGTTTCACCCTCAAGGAAAGTAAGCACAAAGATAATTTTATAACCATATGTGCTTAGCAATTCCTTCATGGAAAGGTCATGCGGAAAAAAATAAAGAAAGGCCGCGATGCCAAGAGCTAGCGCGAGAAAAATATACCAACGCTTACGACAGTTTTGTGTAAATTGCGTAAAGTCCATGTTCCCTCGCTAGCCAGGATGTTTCACCACCACAGGCTGATTTGTATATTTTATTCGGTTTATCAGATAGTTAACATGCATATTACCCTGCCCATTCGCTATGCAAATTGTGGATAAGAAGGGTGAGGGTCTGGGGCAGGGAAACTCAAGGGATTCAATTCCTTGGGGTGCCCTACCCCACTATCTTCATAAAATATGCGAGCTAGTGTTTCATCACAAAAATAAACGCATGAGGGGCATAACAGGCCACTCACTACAAAACCCCATTTGCCAGTGCTACGCAAGCTGTAAACGCTGTGCCATTTTTTCAACAACAACGCGGATAAACTCTTCTTCAGAAAGGGATTTTCTGGCCTCTGCCGTAAGCAAAAGCTCTGGCGCATTGGTCAGATTTTTATCAGGGGTAATGCCAAATTCCGGAGCCAAAGTATTGCTGAAATACATGTGCTGAAAATCCATGAATTTCAAGGCGTGGGCGGTAGCATCCAGCACACAGTAGTCAGCCTCGGTTACAAGATTTTGCTCCTTGGCAGCCAACATTCCGGCAAAGCACTCTCCCCCTTGGGTACAGGCTATGTGCCCGTGACGATTCACCTCAAGCATACCGTCCATTATAGCCTGCTCTGTCACCTGAAGTACCTGAAAAGCGGAGTCGCCCCCAATCGCCTGATATGCTTCCACAAGGCGACGCACACGCGGGAAGGATACGGGATTACCAATCATGGCAGCCTGAGCAACGCTTGGGGTGACGGATACCGGGGAATAAACCCGCGTCGCTTCCGGGCTTGCGTAATAGCGATACACCGGATCGGCATGGTGTGACTGCACCCCGAAGATTCGCGGGAGATGCTCAATAATGCCCAAACGGTGCAGCTTAAGGAATCCGCGAAGAATCGCCGTAACATTGCCTGCGTTGCCGATGGGGACAAAGAGACAAAGATTTTTGGTTTCCCAATTAAGCCACTGGGCTGTTTCAAAGGCGTAACTTTCCTGCCCAAGAATACGCCAGCTATTCTTGGAATTAAGCAGAGCCACGCGATACCGGTCTGCCAGCACTTCCACAATTTTCATGCAATCGTCAAAAACTCCAGGCACTTCCAACACTATGGCCCCACTGCCGAGGGGCTGCGAAAGTTGCTGGGGCGTAACTTTGCCGTGAGGTAAAAGCACTATAGAGGTAATGGGAGAACCCACATAGGCCGCATAAAGAGCAGCGGCGGCAGAGGTATCCCCTGTAGAGGCGCAAACAGTGAGAACATCTTTCCAGCCATGACGGCGCACCAATGCTTTCAGATAACTATACGCGCAGGCCATACCTCTGTCTTTAAAAGACGCGCTGGGGTTTTGACCGTCGTTTTTATAGGCAAAGCGAAGTCCTGTTTTTTGCTGAAAGGCAGGGGAAGCGTCCACAATAGGCGTGTTGCCTTCACCAAGATAGACAATATCTTCCGCTTCCAGCACGGGAGCCATAATCTCATAAAAACGAAAAATACCGCGCAAGGCAGTATTTTTACTCATGGCTCGCTCATCAAAACGGGCGCGCCATTCCGCGCCGCTTACCTTTTTAAGCGTTTCAAAAGAAGCATCTTCCAGCAAAAGCACTTCTCCGCAGGAAGGACAGGTATACAAAAGCTCGTCAATACCATGCGTGGCACTACATCCAAGGCAACTATACTGCATCTCACCACGGTAGGTGGGAAAGGTCGAAGGCATATAATACTATCCTTTTTCTTCAGTTTTTTTCATTCTTTTTTGAGATCCAGGCCTTTTCTTCCCCTTTCAGTAGACGCCGGATGTTTTGGCGGTGAGCAACAGCCACAAACACTCCCAGAACCACAGAACAGGTAAGCATAAGCATATTCCGGTCTATTAAAAAAAGTACCGGCAAGAGGGCCACAAGCGTCAACGAACCAGCAGAAACAAATCGGGTGCGCCAAATAATCAGTATGCAAACAAGACCGGCAATAGCAAGCTGTACAGGTGCCAGCGCCAGAAACACGCCCACAGTGGTAGCAACACCCTTTCCACCTTTAAAATGCAAAAAAATCGGGAACATATGACCAAGTACCGCTGCAATTCCAACCAGCATGGGCATAAATGCAAACGTAACCCCTGTAGGAAGAGAACGCAAGAGGATCACAGGTAAAAACCCCTTCCCGAGATCGCAAAAAAGGGTAAGAACGCCATAGGGCACACCGCAAAGTCGCGCCACATTGGTTGCACCCACATTGTTGCTGCCTGCGGTGCGAGGATCAATATTGCAAAATGTTTTTGCAATAATCAGCCCAAAAGAAACACTCCCCAAAAGGTACGCGCAAACAACAGGGACAACGCACCCCAAAAGTATGGGAAAAAACAAAGAAGACGTAGTCATAGACAGGTGCTCTACCGTTAAAATGTTCCTGCTGATCCCCTGCCAGGGGAAATCATTTTCCCTGCATCCCTCATTTCATAGGGTGCCGCAAGGGCGCGGCATCCCCCCTGAAGAGACACCACTCCTCAACTATCCTCGCGGGTTTCCAGTATCTGCATTTCCTGCAAAAGAGGAGCGACCTTGCCAAGACGAACCTGAAGGCGCTGCCCGGCGTGAACTTTGTCGTTAAAAAGGGAACGCCGCCCGCGCAGCATCATTTGCGCCCACGGCAGGGCAATGGAAACAAAGGCTTCATGTTCCTCAGTTACCACGGCATCCCACCACTGCTTATCTCCCTGCTGCCGAAAAAACACAAACTTCCAGTAGCGCGGGCGCATTCGCTGCACGTGGGTAACAGCATCGGTACTTGCTGTAATAAAGGGAAGCAGAGCTTGAAGCTCTTCCTGGTTCAGCCGGGGAGCGCCACTACGAAGATAATGAACGCACTGCCCCTGGTTAACAAGATCAATGTACCTGCGCAAGGGTGAGGTAACAGTGGTATAGGCAGGTAAACCAAGCCCGGCGTGTCTTTTGGCCTGGGTTTCCAAACAGGCAGGAGGGAGCGCTCGCACCGCACGACTTATCTCGTGAGGCTGTGACCATACTCCAGAAAACTCACGCGGAAGGGCCACGTCCTGAGTGCGATACAGCATGGGAATGTTCCGCTCACGACTCCATTGGGCAAGGGCAGCATTAACAAGCACCATGCACTCCCCAACAACAAGATGAGCCCGATAACAGGGCGACGGCATAGCAATATTCACCGTGGTCTGCTCTCCCTGTCCCTCAAGCACAATGTCAGGATCAGGGCGCTCCGTTATCACCGCGCCAGAAGCGATTCTGCGCTGCTGCAACACTCTTGCAAGGGTATAGGCATCACTTAAAAGCGACATGTGGGCATCCGTGCTTTTGCAGCGCGGGAGGCTGGGCTGAACCTGCCGACAACTTTCCGGCTCACAAGCCGCAAACAGTGCCTCAATCTCGGCAAGCCCCTCGCGAAAGGAAGATTCCCCACCCTGTTTTTCATCAGAAGCCGGGCTGCTGGAATCCTGCACACTCTCGCTGTCCAGCTCCGCAAGAGCAGCCTCCGCATCCGTCAAAGTGAGATTCGCAGCAATGACAACATTGGCAAAACACGGCTCCACGGAGAGAATTTCGCCTGTGGAGCTCAATTCAAGGCGCACCACCAGACTAGGGCGGGAGGCTCCGGCATCCATGCTGAAAAGTTTCCAGCCAATTTCCGCAGGCAGCATGTGCTCATCACCTTCGGGCAGGTAAATGCTTGAGGCCCGGCGCAGCAAGGCCTTATCAAGGGGAGAGCCAAAGGGCCAGCCCACAGCGGGGCAGGCAAGGGCCACATGCACCTGAAAAGAGCCATCTGCTCCCACAGCTACATGAATGGCATCATCTCTGTCATAGGTACTAGCCGGATCAATACTGATGAAAGGCAGGAAGATTTCCGGGAAAGAAGCCTTACTTTCCTCAAGCTGTGCAACAAGGCTTTTGCAATCTTGTGCAAAATGCCTAACCCAGTCTCCCCCGCGCTCATAGCCAGCCCGGTCAAGCATAAAATTATAATGTTCCGGCACAAGCCCCCAGGCAGTCGCCAGAAAGAGCGCCTGAAACGATGTTTCCGGCAACCCTTTGACCAGATTCTTCCAGAGTTGCTCCGTATCGGGTGTTTCCTGCTCAGCAATACGGGCAAACAGGAGCGACCGCAGTCGATCCGCCAGCTCAGGCTGCGGCAGCTCTTTGGGCTGTAGCTTGCCCCGCCGACGGCAGTGGATATCCCAGAGAATTCGAAAAAAATCACTTCCCGCACCCAACACCGCTTCTTTCAGGCGCTGGGCCTCCTGCTCCGCCAAGCGACTTGCCGCCAGCTCTTGGGAAGCTATTTCAAAATCAGGAGGGGCAAAACGAAAATGTATTTTATCCGCAAGCAAGCTACGGCCCAAGGCTGCTTCCTGGTCAATGGTGGGTTTTGCCCATACCAGGGCTGCAAGCCAGGTGGGAGAGGCTTTTTCCGTCTCTCCCTGTACAAGCTCCCACAGCTCCGGCAGGTTGATCTCGGCGCCAAAAGCCACACGCGCCGCGTTGCGCTCTTCCAGAACAGCGTCCATGGCGGCACGCGAAAGATTAGTCCCACAGGCAGGCCCCGCCCACGGCAGAAGGCGGCTTGCGCCTAAGGTCATTTCCCTGTGATTTTGCGTATATAAGCGCAATCTCCCCGCTTGTTCTTCCAGAACAAGGGCAATACCCGGTGTATTACCCTGCATAAATTCCACTACACACCCTGCGCCTGGATAACGAACCTTATCACTTGTCATAGCTTAATGCTTAAACGACCGCTGGCCGGTAAATACCATCGCTACCTGCGGACTGGCTTCGTTCACAGCCATAATAACCTCAAGGTCACGCATGGAACCGCCCGGCTGAGCAATGGCTGCAATGCCATGCTTCAGCGCCGCATCCACACCGTCCCGGAAGGGGAAAAAACCGTCAGAAACCATCACAGAACCCATGAGGCCACCCTTTGCAATCTGGCTACGCGCCGTTATATCCCGCAAAAGTTCTACAGACTTGGCGTCCATACCATCCGCAGCCTTGGCGGATAACTCGTAAAGCGAAAGCCCTGTTTCACGGAAAGCCAACATATCAGCATACTTTACATAGGCCTTATGGGTAGCAAGCTCCACACAGCCAACCCTGTCTTGCTCGCCCGTGCCAATAGCCACCGTAGCGCCATCTTTGGCAAAAATAACAGAATTGGAAGTCACCCCGGCTTCAACAGCCCAGGCGAACAGCAAATCCTCTGCCTCCTGCCGTGAAGGCTTGCGAGCGGAAACAAAGGTGCCATCCTTTTCAGCCGTGGCCGACAGAAAGTCTTCCGCACAGGTGATACGATTTACAAACGATTGTTGCAGCACAAGGCCACCATCTGTCAGTGACTTGATGTCAACAAAAGGAATCCCCACAAATTTTTCAAGGCTGGCAAGCCCCGGAATATGCAAAATTCGCAAATTCTTTCGCTTTTTTAAAATGTCCAGCACTCCGACCTCAAAGCCGGGTGCTGCCACCACCTCAAAATAGGAAGAATCAATCAACTCCGCTGCCGCCAGATCAAGCGGACGGTTCACCACAACAGCGCCGCCAAAGGCAGCAATGCGGTCGCACCAGAAAGCCTTTTCAAGAGCCTGCGCTACCCCCGCGTCCGACCAGGCCGCCCCGCAAGGGTTGTTATGCTTAAGAATCAACGCTGCCGGCTTTGCATGCAGGTATTGCAAAATATTAATGCCGTTATCCACATCCGTCAGGTTTGTCTTACCCGGGTGCTTCCCGGCCTGCACCATATGCTCTTCCATCAAAGCAGAAACAAGCCCCTGCCCCGCACCCTTGTAAGTAACCCCGCCAATAACGGGAGTTCCTTCCGTCAGCGCATAAAGGGCCGCTGGCTGATCCGGGTTTTCACCATACCGCAAGCCTTTCTGCTCACCGTCAATATCCCAGGAACGACGCTGGTAAACAAGCCGCGTATCACCAAAATCCAAGGTCAGAGTAGCAGGAAATGCATCCGGCACAACAGTGCTGTACATTTTTTTCAGTTGAGTCATGGAAAATCTACCATTTGTTAATAAAATCTATAGGATACAAACACAAGAAGCATTGCTCTCGGGTTTTTATTTCTTGACAGGTTTTTTGGTCGATGTTGTCGCTTTCGTTGCGGAAGGCTTGGCTGTTTTACCTGAAGGCTTGGCTGTTTTACCTGAAGGCTTCGCCGTTTTGCCGACAGCTTTGCTAGAACCGGAAGCCTTGGCAGCTTTTCCTGAAACTTTGGAAGCAGCAACCTTTACAGTACCTGACGCATCTGGGGCGGCTGTTTGTAATACTCCGGTTGTAATGCTCTCAGCCATGGCCAAAATGGTATTGGCGTACTTCATGTGCTTGTTATACCGCAAAATAACCTGCCGCTGCTGAGCAACTGCGGGGGTTCCCTTCCAACCGTGCGCACTAAGATAACGCCCAACGCTGTGAATGGCATCCGGCTCGGAAAAAAGATTAACAATACCATCGCCATCACCATCAGCTCCATAGGGAACAAGATTTGACGGCATAAACTGGCAAATGCCTATGGCTCCATAAACAGATCCCGGCATTACCTTGGGATCAAGGCGCTGCAAGGTACAGTGTGTAATCAAAGCCTTCAATTCCTTGTACGCCCATTGAGATTTATCCGTCAACCGGGTTTGCAGCCATTCCTGCTTATCCGTCAGGTTAAGCTCCGGCACCCCCGGCGCCACCAATTCGGGAGTTGTTGTTGCAGCCATAGCGGCTAAACTCCAAAAAGCATTCTGATTGCCAAGGTTTTTGCCAAGGCTTGTTTCCATCAAGATAAGCGAAGCCACAATTTCACGCGGCACCGAATAGTTTTTTTCCATACTGTCAAAAGCCGTCTGATAGGTAGTCAAGAAGGTTTTGCAGCGCTCAAGGTTGGCAGCGGTAACAATGGTCTTATAAATACTGGATGGCGGGGGCGGGGGGGGCGCATCCGGGTCACGCGGTTTTTTCACGGCAAAGGCGTTGTTATACAACTCCTTGACCTTCACTGCCATAGGAGCAGGAGAATACTCCGGCAAATAAGAAAAATAGGAAACGAGCATGGCCGGATCAATATTATCCGCCTGAAGCCGCTGAACGAGCGGCAGCCAGCTTGCAGAGATATGTTCTCCCCCACGAAGCGGTTCTGTCAGCGGCGTAGCCTGGGTTGCCTGCACAGAAGAACTCGCCCCGCACGCCGCAAGGGACAGAAGTAGACAGGCTCCTAATACGCATAACCCGCTACGACAATGGTATGACAAAAAACGCATGACATCTCCCGATTCCAGAACATTATAAATTTGCAAATCAAGTTCGTTGCACAATGCAGCAAACTCTGGCGATTGCGCAACAAGCGCCCGCAAGCGGACAGCGCAGCGTGCCTTTCTTTTGAAAGCAACAATGCTTTCGAAAGTATCCGATAAAGGATATGCGTTTAATTTTTCATAAATAGAGGCCATTCTGCAATGGCCTCAAATATTGGATACTTGACGATACTAGTTAAGCGAGAGGTGGAATACGCAGCACCTGCCCCGGATAAATTTTATCCGGTGAGGTAAGCATGGGCTTATTCGCTTCAAAAATAACCTCGTGTTTACCGCCCTTTCCTTTGCCATATTGGGTTTCTGCAATCTTCCACAGGGTATCTCCTGCTTCCACAGTGTAAAAAACCGGGGCACCCGCTGCTGTATTTTGCACAGTGAGGCTCTTGGCGTTTACTTCAGAAACGCCATAGATATTGCCCACAGCCAACACTACTTTTTCAAAGGCGCTTTGGTCTTTTACTTCCCCTTTTACTTCCACCTTACCGTCTTTTACAGCAATTTGCACGTTATCGGTGCCGAGCTGGTGGGAATCCAGCTCTTTTTTCAGTTCTTCTGCCTTTGGCTCGTCTGAAGAACCCGTGAATTTCTTGCCAACAGATTTAAGAAAATTAAAAATTTCCATGACTTACTCTCCAAGATTAGATTGCTATCAACACTACATAGGGAAAAATATTTTTTATGGCGGGGGAGTGCTCTCTTCCGCACATGACCGAAATAAAAAGTTTTTCTGACGTGAGCAAAGGGTAAAAGACCATGTGTCAACATGCCCTAAAGGGCAGAACTCCCTGGCCCCCGAGTGGCAAGACCCAACTCTATCAGGCGCGCTATAAGATTTTCAAAGGAGAGCCCCACGGCAGCGGCCTCCTGGGGGATAAGGCTGGTGCGGGTCATGCCGGGCAGGGTATTAATTTCGAGCAGAACGGGCTGCCCGTTTTCAGGAACGATGAAATCAGCGCGACTGTATCCGGTAAGCCCCAGGCAAACATGGGCTGCAAGGGCCATATTCTGAATTTCACGGGTCAGGGCTTCTGAAATGGGCGCTGGGCAAATTTCTTCTGCCCCGCCACCAGTGTACTTGCTGGCATAGTCAAAAACCCCTGCTTCTCCGTGCGCTTTAATGAGCACAGGCGGAAGCGCTTCCGGTATTTCCTTGCCGTTTTCAAGACGGGCCAGCACCCCGCAGGTTATTTCAACACCCGATATGGCTGGCTCCACCAAAAAAATATCGTTCTGCGCAAAAAGTCGATCAAGGGCTGCCGGTAGCGACGTGGCTTCAGCGATACGCTCCATATGCAGACTCGAACCGCCGGTGTTAGCCTTGATAAAACAAGGAAAAGCAAAGGGAGGGAGCCAACCTGCATTCGGTTTTTGCGTAAGGAGGCACCAGGGTGCAGTGTTAAGCCCGGCGGCCCGGAAGAAGGTTTTTGCA
Organism: Desulfovibrio sp.; assembly: GCA_031546885.1. Lineage (GTDB taxonomy): Bacteria > Desulfobacterota > Desulfovibrionia > Desulfovibrionales > Desulfovibrionaceae > Frigididesulfovibrio. The sequence goes on along the minus strand of JAVBJS010000098.1, from coordinate 371 downwards.
ACTGCTTTATTGAGAGCCAGCATGGAACCGGTGGGGCCGGAACCTTGGTAAGGGCACCCCAAAGATTCAAGCATAGCCTGAATGAGGCCATCTTCACCGGGAGAGCCGTGCAAACTGATAAAGGCAAAATCTTTTCCACGCACGGCGTCCGGTAAGGCATCCAGCCCGTCAACGGGATCAAAGGTGGTGACGTGGTGCTTGAGGGTGGTTAATGCTGCAAGCAGTATTTCTCCACCGGCGAGAGCAACGTCACGTTCGCTTGACCAGCCGCCCATTATCAGCAATATATTCATCCAACGCAACTCCTAAGTTTTGGGAGAGCAAGATTTCCACCTGCTTGCCCTGCATGCGGGATTGCTCAATATGCAGCC
>JAVBJS010000093.1:0-4231 GCA_031546885.1 Desulfovibrio sp. | reverse complement strand
AAATAAGGAGAGCGTGTGGCAAGAGCAAGGAAAATGGTTTTTTTGCGGAGGGAGTGGACTCTTATGTCCTCGACCCAGAGCAAAAAAGGCATTTGACGCAGCTATTGACCGCGAACATCCTTATTTATGGATAAGTTCTTAATCCGCAAGAGCAGGTTGGGATAAAATTAGAGAGAAGCATTTTGGCAACAGGTTGTTCAAGTCGCTCCAGACAGTTATTGATACAGTCGCTCACGGATTAAAGCATCTGGAGCAATCCCTAGATGCCGTGAAGAAATTGACTCAAAGGCAATGGATATTAGAACCTGTTTGATTGCAACTTGGTATGAGAGATTTTACGCGTTAGTAGGCAGTATTGGCCAGATATGTCCGCCAGTGCTGTGTTCAGCCCTCGTGGGCGTGGTGAAACAGTTCGGGACAATCTCTTTGCACGTAGTACTTCGTCGCCAGTGCAGAGTAATGTGCCTTCCCCGGATTCATCCAGCCACCATAGCGACTTTTTTGGCAAAGATAGGCGAGAATGGCATTAAGCGTTTGGAGAGTGCGGGCGCTTACTGCGCAGTTTGAGTTCGTTGCATCGCGCAACAAACCCAAATAAAGGCATCTTAATCAATATGAGATTGTGTTTCGTTGTCAATAATTTCTCTTAGGAGTGCAAAAAATTCGTTTTTACTGGTGCATTCCACTCCATAGGTAAGGTTGAATGCATAGTTGAAATCCGGCGGGTTTTTTCCTTGATTGTGCTGCATGAGCGTTTCAAGCTTATCAAGTGCTTTTATGAAGATAGCCTCATTTGTCGTCGCGGCATTATATTCCTGCCATAGTTCCAACATTTCACGCCGTAGCTGCTCCGGTAAAGATTGAACAATATCTACCAAGGCATCTTGCTCCATGGTGAATTTTTCTTTATGTTTCTCCTGATATATTGCCGGGACATCGCCACATATGGCTTCAGGAAGATCATGCAGTATCGCCAGCTTGAAGCATTTTTCAAGGTTAAGATCAGGAAAATACCCCGCACAAGCCATTGCCAAAAGACAGAGCCGCCAACTATGTTCGGCGGCACTTTCTCTTTTACCCGTGGATGTGAACGCAAGGCGAAGCGTATTTTTAAGGTTCTCCGCCCGCCTCATAAAGATAAGGATGCCTTCGGCTGCCTGATTATCCATGAAAGCCCTTCAGTAAAAAGTTATTGGCCTTAGAACTTATCATTCGTTGCAGGCAGCTTCAATGGCAGCGACAGCCCTTGCGTACCTGGTTTGCATGCAATCATCTGTCTCGTGATCAGGGGCGGTGCCACCAAGAAGACCACAGGCGGTATTTTCCTGCTTACCAAAGGAGGCAAAGAGCTTAACCTCAAACCCTCTGTTTTCAAGCTGGTGCACGTAAAAGGCAGCCTCTTCTGGACTTACCTCGTCATTTGTTCCTACATTATCGCAAGAGTTAAATTCGCACAGGCTGATGCGACAAACGGCAGGGTCAAGCAGATTTGCTATTCTCTCGATTTCTTCTTTGTTTGTAAAGTAGTGTTGAGGACTGTTACCGTGGCAATAGTCCTTGAACAGCAAAACACCCACACAGGGCTTTTCGCCTGTAAGCTCCTGAATACGAGGAAGGCGTTTAATAATTTCTTTGTGACTGTACACGTTCTCTATGGGCATCACCTCATTGCGGCGCTGCGTGGCATGGAGAGAATAATGAAAAGTGACTCGCGTGCCATTAAAGAAATTACTTTCAAGATCGTGAATGAGTGCGTCTACCATTTCTATCACTCCGCATGTGGCAAGAATATGCCTGAACACGCGCTGCCCGAACGATGCCATAACCCTGTCCGTGATACGCACGGCTTGGCGGAGCTGGGTATAGGAAAAGCCTGGTTCTCCCTGCCCCATATAAGCAAATTCCCGTAAGTTGCCCGCACCAGAATCGCCTGCAAAGCGTTCGAGATCTGAAAGAACCATGAAGACGTTTTGCATAGCTATTTCGTGAGAGCTGAGTGGCCCGGAAAAACGCAGCGTATTACCAGTTCGGCAGAACTTGCAAGGGATGCGGGCTGCCGTGAGAGCACACCCTGAGCTGACGGAAGTGGTATAGGCAGAAATGATGCTGTCGATATCCGCAGTTTGAATCTTGGCTCGCGTTTTAAAGGCAGCGCTTTCGATATAGGGAGTTTTTTCGGCAAGCTGCCAGACATAGCGGATTCCATCAGAGTTTGACAGGCCAAGATGACTGTAGCCCACAGGGTGCAATCTCATAATGCCTCCAGAGTACAAAAGCAGCGTAATGACAAGAGGTGCCAAGGCTGCCGTAATTATGATTATATACCGTATTGTGTTACGTTGTTCCATTTTATATAGAACATGATTCCTTCTAAAAGTCAATAACGATACCCGTGTTTTGTATGAAGCATTACGAAGAGAGTTTTACAATGTAGATTTCTTGCTCCCTTCCTTTCTAATTTGCCTCTGTATGGTGAATGGGCAGAGCCGGGAACGCTATTATTAAAAAAAGAACAGCCTTAAAGAGCAAATTCTTCTGGTGAGGTTTCTTCCTGCAATGGCAGTCGAATAGAAAGCGAAAGTCCTCCCAAGGCGGAGGGTGCCGCTAAAATGGAACCTCCGTGGGCCTCAAGAATACTGCGACAAATTGCAAGGCCAAGCCCCGTTCCACTGGTTTTTCGATTGCGCGAGCTATCTACAGTGTGAAAGCGTTCAAAAATGCGCACTAAATGATCTTCTGGAACACCTGGGGCTGAATCCTGAATTATGATGACAGCCTGCGCTCCCTCTTTATGGCTTTCAATATGAATAATTCCCCCCGAATCAGTATAGCGGAGGCTATTCTCCAAAACATTGCGGATGACCTGGGCGATGCGCCCTGCATCCGCCTGCACCGGCAAATTTTGATCGCAGGCTGCATACTCAAGAATCAGAGAGTGGAGTCGTGCCCGTTCCTGAAAGGAGCGAATAGTTTCTGTAAGGCAGTCGGCCAGATTCATTCTTGTTTTCACATAGGGCAGGGCCCCAAGATCTGCAAGAGAAAGTTCGTGAATATCGTTTATAAGGTGAGCCAGTATGCTTACCTCCGCCGTGAGTGAAGCCAATGTTTCACGTGTAACAGGCCGGAGACCATCTTCCAAGGCCTCAATCTCACCACGCAAAATAGCAAGAGGTGTGCGTAATTCATGCGAAATTTCAGCCATAAAGGTGCGGCGCGAGCTTTCGTTTGTTTGCAATGAATCTGCCAGAAGATTGACGTGGTCTCCTAAAAGGCGAAGTTCGTCCTTTGTCTGAATTTTGACACGAGCCGTAAGATCTCCTCGCGCCAATTGATCTGTAGCATAAATAATATGCCGGATGGGAGCGACAAAAGAACGCGCCAGAATAAGACTCACAATTATCGCCAACATAAGGGAAAGTAAGGCTATAAACCAAATAGCAGTGCTCTGTTGATCCTGAAAGCGCAAATCAATGTTATCCGTCACTCCGGTTAGTGGATCTCGTGTAAGCCAGGCTATGGTCGAAGTATCATTTGCCACTGGATGCCAAATGGCATTGGGGCCGGGTGGCGCACCGGCTATATTTGCTGTTTTATCTGCCGTCACCAAGCCAAGAGTAGAGTGAAGCTGCGCCGCCTGCCATGTTCTGCGATTGCGCTCTGCTGTAGGAATGGCTTGGCCCGATAGCGAGGGAAGATAATCTTGCCGAATATGGCGGCTAACCAGCTTACGCCATATCTTTGTGTCTTTTTGTAAAAAGATCCAAGAACCACGTTGGGCGTATTCCTCTTGCAGCATATCAGAAAAAGCCGCAAGCCGCTCATGCTCAAGTTCGCCCAAATAATTCAGAAATCCTCGCTCAAAATTAACCCGCATGGCAAGCCCCATGCCACCAAGCATAATTAAGCAAACAAGCAAAATGGCTCCAAAGAGCCGTGTAGTTATTCCAAAGCTGCGCATGGTATATATGAGGTTCTGTTTTTCAAGTTAGAATAGGTTGATTTTGAAATATTGACTTTTAGGTAGCACGCAAGACTTATAAAACGACTTGCCTGTTGAGTTTTTGCGGGGCATTTACCAAAGCAGCGTAACTAGTCGACCCTGAAAAACTGATTTACGCCCGTACGCCAGGAAGCTCATCTTTTTGGCGTACGATTGCGAAAAGGGCTGCGAGGACAAAAAATATTCCATTGACCACAGCATTCATCCATTTTTTGCAGTTAAAGGCGGCAG
>JAVBJS010000003.1:0-5862 GCA_031546885.1 Desulfovibrio sp. | reverse complement strand
CTGCCGCCTTTAACTGCAAAAAATGGATGAATGCTGTGGTCAATGGAATATTTTTTGTCCTCGCAGCCCTTTTCGCAATCGTACGCCAACAAGATGAGCTTCCTGGCGTACGGGCGTAAATCAGTTTTTCAGGGTCGACTATCTAGATTATTTGATTATGACTCGCCTTTGGTTATTCCTGCATAAACGCCACTGCCGCCAGAGGGGGGAGAGTCAGGCAGAGGGAGGAGTCGTCATTCCAGGAGTTTTTTGCTGTGGTGAGGGGGCCGTTGTGTACGCCAGAGCCGCCATATCGCAGGGCGTCTGTATTGACGCATTCCTTCCATGTGCCTTGGTGGAGACAGGGGATGTGATAATTTTCGCGAACAAGGGGGGTGAAGTTGAATATCCACACAATGGGTTTGCTGTTTTTTGCCATGCGCACAAAGCTGTAGACAGAGGCGTTGTAGTCGGAGCAATCCAGCCAGGAAAAACCTTTCCAGTCGTGATCATATTCATACATGGCAGGTTGCGTGCGCAAAAGACTGTTGAGATCACCCACGAGGGACTGTATGCCCTGGTGAGCGGGAAAATCGAGCAGCATCCAGTCCAGCTCGCGTGATTCGTTCCACTCGTTCCACTGCCCGAGCTCTGCGCCCATGAAGAGTAATTTTTTCCCGGGGTGCGCCCAAATGTATGCATAAAGCAGACGCAAATTCGCTTGCTGCTGCCACATATCGCCGGGCATCTTTGAAAGCAGTGAGCCTTTACCGTGTACCACCTCATCGTGGGAGAGCGGCAACAGGAAGTTCTCTGAAAAGGCGTAGAGGAGAGAGAAGGTTAGTGCGTTGTGATGAAATTTGCGGTGAATGGGGTTTTTTTGCATGTAACTCAAGGTGTCATGCATCCATCCCATGTTCCATTTATAGGTAAAGCCAAGACCTCCGGCGTAGACTGGATGCGAAACGCCGGGCCAGGAGGTGGATTCTTCCGCAAGGGTAATGGCACCGGGAGCCTGGTCGTGTACAACGGTGTTCAATTCACGCAGGAAACTGGCGGCCTCAAGATTTTCGCGGCCTCCGTAGCAATTGGGTATCCATTCTCCAGCTTGGCGGGAATAATCCAGGTACAGCATGGAGGCAACAGCATCCATGCGCAGCCCGTCAATATGAAATTCCTTGAGCCAGTAGAGGGCGTTGGCAAGGAGAAAGTTTTTTACCTCGTGCCGCCCGTAGTTAAAGATAAAGGTTCCCCAATCGGGATGAAAGCCTAGGCGTGGATCCTCGTGCTCATAAAGGGCGGTGCCGTCGAAACGGGCCAACCCCCAAAAATCTTTGGGGAAATGCGCTGGAACCCAGTCCAGAATAACGCCAATTCCTGCTTGATGGCAAACATCAATGAGGTGGCGCAAGCCATCCGGCTCTCCAAAGCGAGAGGAGGGTGAAAAATACTGCCCGGTTTGGTATCCCCAGGATTGGTCAAGGGGGTGCTCGGCAAGGGGCATAAATTCTATATGCGTAAATCCCAGGCCGCAGACGTAGGGAACAAGGGTTTCTGCCATTTCTTTGTAAGAATAGAAGGGGCGCACAACATTGTTAGTATGTCTGCGCCATGAGCCCGCATGCACTTCATAAATAGAAACAGGCTGTTGCAGTAAAAGTCCACGTTCGCGGCGTTGCTGCATCCAGGCTGCATCGTTCCACTGGTAGTCCCCAAGGCCCCAGGTGAGGGAGGCTGTGCCGGGGCGGTATTCGCTATAAAAGCCCACAGGGTCTGTTTTATAGATTATTTCGCCGGTAGCACCCTTGATGCCTATTTTATAGAGTCGGCCTCGCTCCATATGGGGAACAAAGGCTGCCCAAATTCCAGAGCTGCCAACGGGATACAAGGGTAGTTCACCCCATGCCCAGTAGTTAAAGTCGCCGGTAAGGCAAACCTCTTGCGCATTGGGCGCCCATACAGCAAAGCGAAAGCCTTCCTTGCCGCCTTCTGTGTGGGGGTGTGCCCCAAGAATGCGATATAAATCCCAGTGCTGGCCCTGCCCAAAAAGGTGAAGGTCAAAAGGAGCTATAAATAACGGATGGCTGGAATACATGTGTACCTCATTCTTGCTGTAGGCGGAATCTTACTGTAGGCGAAGTCTCACTGTGCGGTAAACTTCGTTATATTCTTTTGCGGCAGATTCCCAGGTGAATGTACGACGCATGGCCCGTTGTACCATGGCCTGCCAACCGGCAGGATCCGAGTTCCAAAGATGAACGGCATCCGTGGTTGCCCGCAAAAAATCCTTGGGAGTGCTTGTGGCAAAGGTAAACCCTGTGGCCTGCTCGGAAGGCCACGGGATAATGGTATCACGCAGTCCACCCACAGCGGTTGCCACGGGTGGCGTGCCATAGCTTAGCGCATACATTTGTGTTAGTCCACATGGTTCGTAGCGGGAAGGCATGAGAAAGACATCACTGCCCGCCTGAATGCGGTGCGCAATATCTTCGGTATACCCTACCAGTGTAGCCAGGCGGCCTCGATAGTTTTCCATAAGTTGCAGGGCTCTGGCTTCGTGAGCGTGCTTGCCTTCGCCCAGGATAATGATGCCCACATCAAGTTTCATAAGGTCGGGAATGATTTCATTCAGCAGGTCAATACCTTTTTGTCCGCGCAGCCGCCCTATGAAGCCCAGCAGAGGGCGTTGCAACAGGTGCTCATCCAGCCCAAGTTCCCGCACAAGGGAGGCCTTGCATATGGCTTTGCCCTCCATGTTGTCAGCCGAATAGGGGGCAGGGAGATAATTGTCCGCTGCGGGATTCCACACTCCGTAATCCGCACCATTCAAGATGCCGTGCAAGTGAGCCTCGCGCTGGCGTAGCACACCATCCAGGCCGCATCCGAACTTTTCCGTTAAAATTTCCCGCGCATAGCTGGGGCTGACGGCATTGACGGCATCGGCATAGGTTATGCCTGCCTTGAGCAGGTTGAAGTCTCCATAATACTCCACGCCGTTCATATGCCAAGCCTCTGCCGGCAAGCCACAGGTATCAAAAAGGCGCGAGGAAAAACGCCCCTGGAACGCCAGGTTGTGTATGGTGAGCAGGGTTCCCGTTTGCGCCCAGAACGGATCCGTTGCCCGTAGAAAATTGATATACACAGGCAAGAGCGCTGCCTGCCAGTCGTGAGCATGGACAATGGCCGGAGGTTCTCCTAGTTTTCGCATGAGGGCAAGGGCCGCCCGGCAAAAAAATATGAAGCGCTCCGCGTTATCGAAATAATCGCCGTTGTGGTCGTTGTAATAGAACCGTCGATCGAAATATTCGCCCCGATGGATAAAATACACAGGCACACCCTGGTAGTCGGCTTCATAAATATCCGCAGTGATGGGAGCCCACGGATACCCCACCGGGCAATCGGAGATAGTCAGGCGTATTTGATAGTCCCGCGTGCTGATACGACCGTAAAACGGGGTAATGACAGCCGTGGGCACTCCAAGCTTATGCAAGGCAAGAGGCAGGGCCCCAAGCACATCGCCGAGTCCTCCGCTCTTTGAAAAAGGATATATTTCTGAGGTTACAAAATATACAGGTTGTGCCATTCTCTTTCTCCCTATTCATGAGCGTTGGAATGATGTACATGAATAAAATCAGCAATAATCCGCGGATGATCAAACACAATGTTAGTGGGCAATGCGCTGGGCAAGAAAAATTGCGCCTTGGCAGCATCGTCGCCGGCGCAAAGAGTGCCCGCATCTGTTGGGCGGGCTGTAAAAACCGCACTTACCGTGTGCTGGCGCGGATCACGCGCCGGGTCAGAATAAACACCCAAAAGTCCGGTCAGGGTCACATGCAGGCCTGTTTCTTCTAGTGCCTCTCGTATGGCGGCATTTTCATACGTTTCCCCATAATCAACAAAACCTCCGGGCAGCGCCCATCCATGAGGAGTATTTTTGCGAAAAATCAGCACAATCCCCTGCTGTTTCTCGTAAATAACGATATCCACTGTAGGAAGTGGGTTTTTATATCGCGTACTGACAGCGCCACACTGGGGGCAGATCTCATCGTATTGCATATATTCCCCCAAACATATGATATTGACTATCTACCTGTTATCAAAACGCTATCAGTAGTCACCACGCGCAACAAGTAAAAAATGTGGTTTTTTTCACAAAATCATAAAATTTATCGCCCGCATTCACAGTCCTCTGTTATTTCCACAGTAAACCCTGCCTTCTCCAGATCTTCCGCCAAAATAGCGCCTTTGCGTAAAATTCGTACCCGTTCTCCGTCGCGCCCATCTAAAATGTCTACAACAGTTGAGGGTAAAAGCCCTGCTGGGAGTGGCTCCATCATAAATACACCGCGCACACGTTCCAAAAGCTCAGGCTCCAGTTTTGACGGATCAGAGACAGAAGGATGCCCACTTATATTGGCGCTGGAAGCCACAAGAATCATTCCAGATTGTTCTGCCAGTGCGGCAACGGCAGGGTGTGGAGAAAAACGGACAGCAATGCGTCCTACATTCGCCGTCAGCAGATCCGGCACCTCCGGCAAGGCAGGCACGACAACTGACAGCGGGCCGGGCCAAAAGGCCTTCATAACAGCGCGCGCCGTCTCGGAGATGTCCACAGCAATGCGATCAAGGTCGTTCCATGCGCTGATAGCTACAGGCAACGGCTTTGTCAGCGCACGCTTTTTTATGCTAAAAATCTTGCCCACAGCATCCGGGTCCAGAGCATTGCAGCCCATACCAAAAAAGGTTTCTGTTGGAAAAATGATAACCTCACCCTTGCGTAAGGCGTCTGCTGCTTCGTTTACTGAAAGAATGTTCATATATCCTCCCCTCAAAATAAAACACAAAATATTTTTATATAAAAAGCTTTATCTTATCAGCTCTTTTGGAGAAGGTTCCGTTCCCCCAAATCCCATTTGCAAAGGGGCTAACCCTTTTTGCAAACCCCATGTATTGCGGGGCGCTTGCTGTGCAATCGCCAGAGTTTGCTGCATTGTGCAACGAACTCCATGGGGGAGTTGCGTAACACGCCCAATTCATGTATTCTCTGTACCTATACGGTACTCTGTGGACATATACAAGCAGCCCCCCTGCGCCTTCTCCCATGAAAGAACTCTGTATCATCGCCGTTGGGCGAATAAAAACGCCCTATTGGCAGCAAGCTGCGGATCATTACGCCAAGCGGCTTTCATTTACTGTGCGGCTTGAGCGAAAAATAGTTAAAGATGCCAGTGCCGACCTCCCCCTCGCAGAACGCATTGCCGCAGAAGGCAAAAAAATCCTCGCCGCTATCCCTTCCCCTTCTCGGCTTATCTGTCTTGATGAATGCGGAAAAACCTTCACATCGCAAGATTTTTCAAAATTTCTTGGCGGGCTCTACGCTAATAATACCCTTCCCTGCTTTGTCATAGGAGGCGCCTTTGGCCTTGCCCAATCACTTCGCCAGCATGCTGCATATACGATTGCCCTTGGCCCCATGACTTTTCCTCATGAGCTTGCGCATGTTCTTTTGCTTGAGCAGCTTTATCGGGCAGAGTGTATTCTCACCGGTAGCGGCTATCATCATTAGGCAGTGTCGACATTCATTTTAGCCAAAGCAAAATAGCGGCATGCTGCACAAAGGCCAAAAACGAAATCGCTAATTTGCTATAGCGTGTGGCTATTGCCCTTAAATGCTTCATCTTGCCAAACATTCTTTCAAGGATATTACGCTCTTTGTATAAAAATACGTCGTGTTCGCGAGAGTCTTTGCGATTCGATTTTGCTGGGATAACCGGCTTGGCATCCATCGCTGCAATTCCATCTACTGAGGCCATTGCACAATGGCCTCTGGCAACTGCGTAGCAGGTGCTCGCAAGCGAACAGCGCAGCGTGCCTTTCTCTTTA
>JAVBJS010000084.1:0-14729 GCA_031546885.1 Desulfovibrio sp. | reverse complement strand
ACTGATTTTCTATAAATATTCAATAAAGTCAGCTATGCAACGGTCTTTACTTTTGGAGAAGGAGGAAAAACGGTAACTGTACTTCAGGGTTTTTGGAGAAATGGCGATATATAAGATAAAGATCCAGTATGGGGTGCGATCCTACTCTAATTTTATCGCATGACGCTTGGTCCCCACGTCCTGTGGGGACACTCGCTGTCGGGCTAGGAGCTCGCCGTAAAGAACCGGCTTCGCATTCGTCGCCCTCCGCCCGAGACAGGGCGGAAGCCGCACGTCCTGTGCTGCAAGAGTTCACTACATCCGGGCTTTTTCACTTTCTTAAGATAGAGACCCCGCTGTGCAACAGTCTCAAATTGAGATCGTTGCACAATGCAACGATCTCTGGCGATTGCGCAGCTCGCTTGCGGGGGGGATTACCCGGGCACCTGCTGCGCAGTTGCCGGAGGCCATTGCACAATGGCCTCTATTTATAAGGATGTTCGCGGTCAATAGTTGCGTCAAATGCCTTTTTTGCTCTGGGTCGAGGACATAAGAGTCCACTCCCTCCGCAAAAAAGTCATTTTCCTTACTCTTGCCACACGCTCTCCTTATTTATGGATAAGTTCTAAGTGCTTAATTATTATAGTTTAATCACAAATCCGGAATTCGCATTTGCAATTCATCCAGCTTGGTATTGGCTAAATCAATACGGCCGTCCGCAATATTCTGTTTTGCTCCGGCAGCAAGCCACAGTGCGCGTTGTCTTCTGGCTATGGCGTCGCGCACCATTGTGTCGCCTTTTTCAAGGGGGCGTTTTTTCAGTTCGCCCTCTTTGGTTATGTAGTGATCGGTGTCGGAAGTTGTTCCTAGGCGCTGGCCCCCGATGCTTTTGTTTCTTTTGGCTTCAGCGCCGCGGTATGCTTCCAGAATGCCTGTGGGCATATGCTGATATCCGTGGCTTTGGTGAACAATGGGCACAAATTCTGTGGCATCGATGCAGGGGGTTTTCGTATCGAGCATACTTCCCCCCAGCCACATGTCCCAAAGCGTGCGGCCAAGCGCGAAGGGGGGGATTTTATCCCATAGCCCGGCCGTAAACGCAAAGTAGTCCATCCCTGTTACGCCATGCAGAATACTTGCTTCCATGGCCTCTTTTTTGAATTTTTCCGGCCAGTTTTGACTGGAGAAATCAATAAGGTGCAGTACATCACAATCCAGGCGCTGGCCTATCATCAAAAATTTATCAAACTGCTGCGCAGCAAGGGCAACAGCCTTGGGAAATTCGTCAAACAGTATGATGTCGGCATTTATGTAAGAGAGGGTTTTTGTGGTTGCATTTTCCTGTGCAAGTTTGAAAATGGAATCGACAAGAGGGGTGCCGTATTCATTTTTTTCAACCACAGGAATATGCCTGAGGCCAAGCTCCGCAGCGATTTCGGCAGTTCCCTTGTCATCACCCATCAGGATAATTTCAGGCCGGGGAGTTAGCCGCGTCCAGCTGGTAATAGCGTTGCGCTGACTTATGGCATCATGCCCGGTAAAAGCCTTGGGAACGGCAAAAAGCGTCAGGCCCGGTATCCGGTTTGCCGATGCGTCCGCCATGGACATAAAGCGTATCCTTATGTCCGATGCAAGCTTGGCAGCCTTGGGGTGTGGCGATGGAAGGGCCATCTCCAAATTAAGCGCCATTATTGCGGCATCCGGCCTTTGAAGTCGTGTGCAGCATACGGCAACGGCATATGCAATGCCCGAAACCGTGGGGTTTTTTTGGCGCAAGTGCACAAGCAGATCAAGAGCCTCCTGTATTTTACCTTCCGCGTACATGCCTTCAATACGGTTCATCGTCAAAGCAAGAGGTTCAGGGCTTGTCACCGTTGCATGGAGCGGGTTGTAAAAGCATTTTCCGCACTGCGCATCAAAGGCTGCTTTGTCAAAGGGATATTCCTCGTGCGTACTCCGGGTATAAAATGCAACATTTTTACTTACAGGGTTCCATTGCAGGTCAATATGATGCTTGTTCGCGTAGCGCAACAGGGGTAGTACTTCTGGAAAGCCGACAAAAGAGCCGCCCTTGTGGTATGGTGCATAGAAAGCGTCAAGAGTCAGTACTTCGTCTATTTTCGGGCGTACTTCATCTTCCAGAAAGGCCCGTGCAGTGGCATCGGTCAGCGTTTCCCTGCTGAACCAGATGTCGTCCACAATCACAAGGCTTCCCTCAGGCAAATGCGGAACGGCATTTCTAAGAACATGCGGGGTAATGGGAACATTGGGAAGATCATGCGCGTCAATAAAGAAAAGAACGCGGTCGTCAGCATTCCAGAAGTTTGTAAAGTCAACGCGCAGAATATCTTTCTGGATGAACACTATTCCTTCAGTGTCAAGCGGGAGAAGGCTTATGCTTTTTTCAAGGGGAGCAAAATTGAGATCAAGGGCGATGATTTTGGCTTTTGGGGCACCGGCGCGCCATGCCCGCAACGAGAGCCCGTAATGCGTCCCCAGTTCCACTATGACGGTGGGCTGGAATTCCCTGGCAAGGTTCGCCAGTACTTCCATGGATTCTGGGGTCTGGTCGCGATAGTAGAGTCTGGACTCAGCTTCGGCGACAAGGGATATCCAATGCTGGAATGTACGGTATTGTTCGCTCTGTCTGTCGTTGGGGATGGTGCGCATGGTACTTCTCGCATGGTTGCTGGGAGTGATGGAGAAAGCGTATGGGGAATCACCTGTTGTCGGGATTCCTCAAAGTTGTTTCTCAATTTTTCGTTTTGTTATGTCGGTCTTCGTTATTTCAGCCCGTGCGTCTTGAGCGGGCATCAGGATCAAGGTTGCGCCTGCCGTAAAGCTTTACTACAGGCAGATTCCCAGAGGGCGATAGCTGCATTGGGTAAAATGCCTTTGCAGCAGGATTCGCCAACTGTCTAAAAGTACCGCACCCTGCCGGGCTTCTTTTTCCAAAGCTTCCCAGTCATAACTTGCAAACTGGGGCCAGTTGGCAAGCAGTACAATGGCTGTCGCGTCTTTCACTGCTGCATGCGGATCATCACAGTAAGCCACGCTGTTGCCGAGTTCTTTGCGGGCTTCTGCCAAAGCTTTCGGATCGTGTAGCCGTACAGCATACCCTGCCTCCACGAGTTTATGCGCCAGAAGTATTCCCTGCGAGGCTTCTGTAATTTGCGTGTCCTGTTTGTAGGAAACGCCAAAAAGGGCGACCGGCTGGCCCTTTTTTTCAAACCCGGCATGAATGTAGGCAAAGAGCCTGTCCACAACTGCCTCGTTGACGGCAACAACCTGCGGGCCAAGTTGCAGGGTATAGCCAAACTGCCGCCCCACGGCCTGAAATGCCTTATTGTCTCTTGGGAAGCACGGGCCGCCGAAGCCAAGGCCGCCGGTAAGGTATTTGCGTCCTATGCGGGTGTCGTGCCCAAGAGCCTGCGTGACAACGTCTACATTTGCACCGGGAATATTTTCACACAGCGCTGTGAGTTCATTGGCAAAGCTTATTTTCATGGTCACAAAGCAGTTCAGGCTTAACTTGGTAATTTCCGCATTCGTCAAATTCATATGGGCGAAATGCGGCTTTGAATCCACCGTGTTGCTGTATGCTTCCTGCAGCGTCAGCGCTGTGCGTTCATCCGAGCTTCCGATAAGCACCATGTCGGGATTGAGAAAATTCTGGATAACGGAACCCAAGGCGATGAACTCAGGGTTATACGCAAGCCCAAAATCCTGCCCGCACTTCTTGCCGGTGAGATGTTCAAGAAGCGGGCGGAATACTGTTTCGCCTGACCCCGGCATAACCGTGGATACGATGTTCACTATGTGAAAGCTTTTTTTTGCCGCAAGGGCCGGAGCAAGTTGCTCCAAAACCTTTTCAACATAGGTATTGCTGAACTGTCCGTCCTGCTGGCTGGGGGTGGGAACTATGATGAACGTGGCGTCACTTTCGGCAACGGCATGGGCATAATCATCCGTTACCGAAAGGTTTTCCCAGGCGGATTGCAGTAAAGAATCCAGGCCTGTTTCATCTATAGGGCAACGCCGTTGCCTAAGGGCGGCAATGAATTCCTGATTGCTGTCCACCCCGGTGACGTGGTGTCCTTTGGAGGCAAAACAGGCAGCGGAGCAAAGGCCCAGTTTGCCAAGGCCGATAAACGATATGTTCATATTAATGATACCTGTTGCCTAAGTGTTGTTACGCTTGTGCCGTGGGTTGATGCAGAGGTGCTTTTTTATGTGCTCAAGCGTGCTTCAGCGCACAGGTGCCAGCCGGCCAAACGTTCCAGTTTTCTGAACATCCATGCGGGCATCCACCTGAAGTACCAGCTTTTTTTATATTCATACCGTTTGTATTCGGGAATGCTGTACGGGAAAATGTGATCGTAAAAGCTGTTTGTTATGGTAAAGCCCTTGAGCAGCCTGGGAAGGCTTTCTTTGGTGTAGCTGTAGGTTACCGGGCAGCCAGTTTGTGCTTCTGAATATTTTGCAATATAGGCGTCAAGTTCCCGTACATTGCACTTGCCGTAAGTGAGCATGATCCAGAGCACTTTCCATGAGGCGCGGTTGTAAACCATAATTTTAAAGCAGCTGTTTTTTCCCATGTAAGCACGAATTTGCCGGATAACCGCTTCAGGATCCGGAGTGTGGTGAATCACTCCAAAGCTGTATATGAGGTCGTATTCCTCCACAGGAACAACCTGTGTGAGCTGTTCCGCATTTGCCTGATAGAACGTGATTTTGTCCTGAAGACCGAAGACTTGGGCGCGTTTTTTCGCCACAGCAAGGGAGGCGTCGGAAAGGTCCACGGCTGTCAGCAGGGCACCGGCCCTGGCGAAGTTGATACTGTCCGTGCCGATGCCGCATCCTATTTCAAGCACTTTTTTTCCTTTCCAGCGCTCAAACTCCGCAAATACCGGGATATGCGGCTCTACATAATATTTTCGCGCTTCGACATCATCAAAGTACTCTTTGGAGCCGATCTCTTTGTCGGAGTGCCTGATATTGCAAGGCCGGGCATTCCAATACTGCTGCACGTCCTGAACGGTTTTTGCAGAAAACAGAGGGGTGTCGCTCATGAATATTTGTCCTGTTTAAATGAACTTGTAGGTCATGCTGTCGTTTAAGATAACCTGCTCATAAACCTGGTTGTGCGGCTGATAGGTGCAACGCGGGCATTCTTCAATGATATCGATGCTATCGTGTATCTTCCAGTGCTTTTTGCCTCCCCACACAGTGTCTATCATTTCCGGGCGCTCTTCGTCGGAAAGCAGTTCCAGTTTGGAATCGCCGCGCCGGTCACAGCAAAGGCCCATAACGAAAGAGTCTTTTGATGCCTGCTTGGTTGATGGCGGTGAAATAACAGCGGTCATGAACAGGGCGTGGCATTTGCTAAAGCAGTTGTCGCGCCTGAATTCATTGGAGAATTTGTGTGTGATGCCATAGACGCTGAATGTACTGTCATCCAGTTCCTGAGCCAGCGTAATTTGCTCTTTAAAAAGAGCCACTTCATCTGGAGAAAAGGTTATTTCTTCATCCGTGCCGATTTTATCCCAGGGAGTACCGGCAGGCCGGAAGTGGATGTTCTTGCACCCTATTTCTTTGGCCAGTTTGGCTGCGGCAAAAACCTCTCCGATATTTTCCCGGTAAAGCAGGTATTTATAACTCACTCCGTATGCGGGGTGGGGTGCCCCCAGGCGGGCGTGGTGGCTTTGGGCATAGTCGGCGAGCAGGGCCATGTTTTCGATAACCCGGTCAAAAATTGGGCTGTTTTCCCCAAGGCCTTTGAGCTTGTTAAAGGTTGCGGAGCTGCCGGCATCCACGGAAACTCCCACCCATGTGCATTGCGACAGAGCGTCCAGGCAGTCGTACATGAGGCTTCCGTTCGTCACCATGCCAACCTCAATGCCGTTACGCACCACCTTGTCAATAAAGACGGGGGTGGCGGGGTTGAGCAAGGGTTCCCCGCCGCCCGCAACGCAAATGGCATCTACGCCGAAGTTGCTGAAGTTTTTTCTTCCCCAGCTCGGCAAAAAATCGGCCAGCCCACTGAGAGTTTTTTCCGACAGGCTGAAGTTGCGATGCTGGCGGATAAAGTCTGCATTGCACCAGGCGCAATTGAAATTGCACACATTGGTGGGATCAACCGTGATCAGTGATGGAGCCGGAACGGGGCGGCCGCGTTTAATGTTTTTCCACCGCTCTACATGGGCCAGCAGCTTGTAACTGTTAAAAGGGTTCCAGCGCTTGGCTGCATGCCATTCAGTTGTTGATTGTTGCCGGGGTTTGTCCGGCGAAGGGGAAATGGGCTGTGTCAGCGGTTGGGACATGGGGTGTTCCTCATTTATCGACGCTTTCTGTCGAGACGCGCAATTTGTGTCATTACTATTTTCCATGCATTAAATATACCAAGATAGGCCATATTGACTATCTTGGTATATTTAAATTGGGTTTCTCTCAGGGCGGAAGGGGATATTTTGGTATTGATGGAAGGTACGCGTACACATAAAAGTTATTCTGTGATATAGGGCTGTCATGTTTTTGGCATGTGATGCTTCTGTCCACATTAGCAAAGTCGACATGAAGAAAAAGCTATGCTGTCGGTTATATTACCCTTTATTCGGGTATTCTCCATCAGGGCCTTTTGATGGAGAATGCGGGTGTTGCAGTTTTATTGCAAAATTTACGCCACGGAAGCATCGTAAATTGCCGTTATGGATTCTGCCAGCATTGTATCAAATTGCGCGTCGGTCTGTTGCGCTGTCAGCCCCTGAGAAAGTGCGCGGGAGAAGCTTGCGATCAATCCTTTGTTGCGCGCCAGTTTTTCATTGGCCTCTGCACGGCTGAAGCCGCCAGACAGGGCCACAATGCGCACAACGTGCGGGTCGTTCATCAAGTCGCTGTAAAAGTTGTCCACAACCGGAATCGTAAACTTGAACATGACCTTTAGCTCTTTATCCAGCGCCGCAAGCTGTTTGACTGTTTCCTGCTTCAAAATCGCTTCCGACTCTTTCCTGTCCGGGCTGTGAATGTCCACTTCCGGCTCAATGATGGGCACCAGTCCGGCTTTTGCGATTTGTTTGGCCACCTCGAATTGCTGCGTAACAATGGCGGCAATGCCTTCCGGGTTGGCGTCCTTGATGACGGAACGCATTTTGGTGCCAAAAATGTTCTTGCTGACAGCCTGTTTCAGAAGTTCGTCCAGCCCGGTTATGGGTTTCATGAGTTGCACGCCGTTTTTGAGATCCGCCAGTCCCTTGTCCACTTTCAGGAACGGGACAACTCTTTTGTGATTCCAGAGGTAGTCTGCCGTCAGTTCGCCGTCTATGGTGCGGTTCATGGTGTTTTCAAACAAAATGGCGCCCAGAATATGCTCTCCACGAAAGGCGGGGCTTTTGATGATGCGCTTTCGCATATCATGCACTGCGGTGTACATTTCCTCTTCACCGGAGTAGCTGTTTTCCGCTATCCCATACTGTAGCAGCGCTTTGGGGGTGCTGCCTCCGCTTTGATCCAGAGCGGCAATAAATCCCTTGTCCTGCTGCATGCGTTGAAGCTGTTCTTTATTCATTTCAGTTCCTCACGTGTTTTCAAATACATTTTCGGGCAAAAGAACGAACTCGCCAGAGGCGCGAGAGAAATCATTATGTCGTGTGTTCCGTGGAAGAAATGGTAGGAATCCACTTCAAGGTGAAAATGTTTTACTGCACAATAAGCTGGGCTTGCAGGGCTCCGGCATCCTTGATGGTGGAAATAATGGAGATGATGTCGCGGGGGGTTGCCCCAAGTTTATTGAGGCTGTCCACCAGCTCCTGCAATGTGCTGCCGTTGGTGAGCACGATTTTTTGTGCTGATTCCTTCACTGCCAGATTCGTCTGGGGCGTGACAACGGTTTGCCCCTGACTAAAGGGACCCGGCTGGGAAACGTTGGGGGTGTCCTGCACTACCACCTGAAGATTGCCGTGAGCGACCGCCACTGTGGAAATACGTACATTTCCGCCAATGACCACGTCGCCCGTTCTTTCATTCACCACCACTCTGGCTGCCACATCCGGCGTGATTTCCAGATTTTCAATGGAAGCGATGAATGGCACAAGATCCCCTTTGTAGTCCGGGGGAACGGCTATATTTACCGTGCTTGGATCCGATGCTTTGGCAAAACTGCCGCCAAGGGTTTTATTGACCTTCTGCACAACCTGGCTGGTGGTAGAAAAGTCAGAAGTGTTCATGGTTAGGGTAATAGCCTGCTGATCGTTGAAGGCAAAAGGGACATTCCGTTCCACTGTTGCCCCACCGGGTACCATGGCCACGGTAGCGGTATTCTTCTGGGCCGACGCCCCGCTGCCTCCGGCGGAATACCCGCCCACGCTCAGGGAACCCTGTGCCACTGCGTAAGTGTTGCGGTCAGCGCCCTTGAGAGGAGTTTGCAGGAGTGTGCCGCCAAAAAGGCTTGGGCTGTCCCCGACAGTCGAAACAGTGATGTCCGCCTGTGACCCGGCCTTGGCAGAAAGGGGCAGCTTTGCCGTGACCATAACAACAGCCACATTGCCTGTGCGCAGTTGCCGTTTATCCACCTTCACACCCTGCTGCTCAAGCATGTTAGCCACACTTTGGGCGGTGACGCGGGAGCTGCGGTCCCCGGTGCCGGGCAGGCCGATTACAAGCCCGTATCCCATAAACTGATTGGTGCGCGACCCGCTGACAGTGGCAATATCCTTGACACGCACGGCATGGGCAGCGGGTGCAAGGCAGACCAGATTGAGCAGGGCAATACAGGCTATGACGGGGAAGGGAAAATGGCGGCGCCGGGTGTTCATGGGTAATTCCTCACGAAGTTTTCAAGACATTACCAGAGCCTATATGATTGTGGGCCATGTTGTCCAGAGTAGGGAGCAGTTGATCCTAGCCCATATGGTATCCCAACTCATTACTGTCCGGCTAAACAATCAGCTTTAACAAGTTAAAATTATACGACTCTTTGTATTTTTGTCGTCGCGGATTCAGGAGTTCTTCCAAAGTGTTGTTGCCGAGCAAATTGAGTTGGGTGAGCTGGAAAAGTTGCTGCACGGACAGTCCGATCCGGCTCAAGAATTTTTGATATGCCAGGAGCAGGTAAGCGAGTTCGTTGCACAATACACCGAACTCTGTTTAAGCGTCCCTTAAAAAGTCCTTCGAAGGCCCTTAAGAACCAGATGCCAAGAGAAGACATAATGTTATTGAATGATTTCAAAGCAGAAGCTGCTTTGAAATAAAGGCACGCTGCGCTGCTCGCTTGCGGGCACCTGCTGTGCAATGGCTTCTACTTATTATTGTGTTTAAAAACAGTAAGGATTGACATTGATACAATAACTCTTGAATTATAGGTAAACAAATAGTAATGTGCGATACTGAGTTGCAGCAGATTGCTGTAATTTTGGGGAGGGGGCATGCAAAGCTTTTTCACTCACCTTGCTGGTGTGTTCCTGCGCATTTTAATTTTTTTTCTGATTCTTTCGCTCGTACTCCACCTACCCATGGCCGGGCAAGCCATTGCGCAAGGCGCGGATGATGGCGCAGCCCATGTCCATGCCCGGCTAAACAGCCCCGAGCGTGCGGCGGCCATTGCTGAAGCAGTGCGTAGAGACGCGGCTATGAAGGTCGATCAGGCAAGCGGCACGGCTACTGCTGATCCGGTCAATACCACCTTTGTAGGCAGCGCAAATGGTGGAACCGCCAAAGTCGTTAGCCCGGCTCAAATTGGTTCTCTCTCAGCGCTTGCTCAAGCTTCCGCTCCTGACGCTTCGCAACGCCAATCCCGTACCGGTAATGCCCCCTCCTATCCGCGTTCCTTTTCCGCGGTCATGCCCCAGCATGCAGCCACGATGTTTGGCGTGCCTGCGCCTATGGGCACGGAGCAGAGCGAGGATCTTGGCTTTCACCAGGACGGCACGGTGCGCAAGGCGGGTGGGTCTGCTCCCGGCGCAGGCGCTGGAGCAACGGATAGACGCGTTGTCGCCTATTCACAATACGGCCTGTCTGAAGGCTATAATCAGGGACTGATCGACCCTGGCTATGACTCACTGAGCGGTTACAACTGGCGCATCAGCGACCCAACAGCCGGGAGCCGTATTCCCGGCAAAAACGGCATGGGCAGCAGTCCAAATCAGCTTGGCCCGACCCGCGCGGCTATGGATAGGGGCCTTTCCTATGGCCTGAGTGTCGCCAATTCCGTAGGTGAATCAGCGCTCTCGTCGTTCGTGGACGGAGGCCGTGCCCGCTTGAACTTCGGCATCGACTGGAACGGCAAAATCAGCGGTGAAAGCGATGTGCTGTTACCCTTCTATGACAGCCAGTACACCACCATCTACACCCAACTTGGCGCACGCACCATGAACGCCGAAGGCAGCTACAACAGTTGGATAGGCAACTTGGGCGCTGGACAACGCTGGTTCCCCGGCGCGCAGAGCCTGGCGGATTCCGGCGATTGGATGGCTGGCTATAATGCTTTTTTTGATTATGACATAACCCGCTCGCACCAACGCGGTGGTTTTGGCGTGGAAGCCCAGCACGACTGGCTGAAACTTTCTTCTAACTACTATTTTCCCCTGTCGGGCTGGCGCGATGCTAAAGGCGAAGATACTCGGCTGAAGTACTCTCTTGAGCGCCCGGCCAAGGGATGGGACATTCGGGGTTGGGGGTATCTGCCTTTTTACCGGCATATCGCCGTCACCGGCGCGTATTCGCAATGGTATGGGGATGAAGTGGGAGTGTTCGGTTTCGGGCAGCTGGAAAAAAATCCGCGCGTCTGGTCTTACGGCTTGGAGTATACGCCGTTCCCGTTGCTGACCGCTTTTGTTGACCAGCGTCAGGCGGAACGCGGGCGCACAGATACTCAATTCGGCCTGCGCTTCACGTATACATTCAATATGTCCTTTGAGGATAGCATCACCCCAGCAAAAACACGGCAGCAGCGCACGGAATCGTTGGATCGTCGTGATTTTGTGAACCGAGAGAATAAAATCATTCTGGAATATAAGGAAAAAGATTTTTCTATAGCCCTTAGCGGCTATCATTTTACTATTGCTTCAGGCGAAATGTTGAATATAGGCATTATTAGCTATTCTGCCAGCCCCATCAACTCGATGATCTGGCACGGCACGGCAGCGGCGTTTGCAGTCGGTGGCGATTCCACTCGTTGGCAGTTTCAGATGCCTGTGTACAATGCGGCGCCGGGAGCCAACAACATCTACCAAGCACACATCACGGCGCGTAACGCCCTTGGACAGATTGCATCATCGCCCACAGCCATAATTGAATTGATCCCTGAAGTGCCCCCTCCCGTGCCGGTCTATGCCCTGGCACTGAGCGCCTCGCCAAACAGCATTGCCAATGGCGGCAGCACTGCCCTCACGGCCACGCTGACCAACAGCGGAAGTCCGGTGTCCGGCCAGCAGATCAACTGGAGCGTTGTGTCCGGCAGCGGCGGCGGCAGCCTGAGCGTGGCTTCGTCCGACACCAACGGCAGCGGGCAAGCAACCGTCAATCTCACCGGTACGGCCGCCGGAACCCTGACCCTGCGGGCCACTCTGGCCAGTGACAGCAGCGTTATCGCCAACGTCACCATTACTATTACGCCCGTTTATGCCTTAACCCTGAGCCCTGACTATATACTGAATATCCGCTTGGGCAGTCCCATTGTGTTGACGGCAACCTTGACTGATAACGGCCAGCCCGTAGATGGAGCACTGATCAACTGGAATTTGACCGGCCTCGGTCTGGCTACCATCACCAATCAATCTCGCACCAACGCCACAGGTAATGCAACCGCAAACTTCAATCCAATCGCATTGGGGATTATCACTATTCATGCCACTCTTTCTACAAACAGCG
The DNA here is from genome assembly GCA_031546885.1 of Desulfovibrio sp. GTDB lineage: Bacteria > Desulfobacterota > Desulfovibrionia > Desulfovibrionales > Desulfovibrionaceae > Frigididesulfovibrio. The sequence goes on along the minus strand of JAVBJS010000084.1, from coordinate 2,888 downwards.
GGATCACAAAGAGCGTCACAACAATAATTGTTGGCTTATAATGTTCGGTTTCTGCTGGATTTTGAGGGCAAACTGGAGATGGGAAGATTTTGTAAGTGAATAGTAGCAGGAAAAGTGCAACAAAACTTTTTACATTCAAAGAAATCCCAGGCGGATTTTTATGATACAGATAAAAACATAGTAGCCTTTATTAATACTTATCCATAAATAAGTCGACCCTTAAAAATACATTAACATCATGAAATATATTGATATTTAATCTAAAATAGTGTACTGTTTTGAACAGGCAATGCAGTGATATATGCAAAAAACCGGTTGAATCGGAGCAGGATTTGCTATGAAGCCCAAAGCACCTTCGCCAGAAAAACAAGGCCACTTGCTGTATCAGAATTTGTTGGAGCAGCTCAATCCCAAAGACCCCCTTCTTGTTCTGGCGCAAAGCTTCTCTCGTAACGAATTGATGATCAGATTGCACACAAAGACTCGGAAAAAAAATCAAGAACGCATTCGGTCAAGTCTGAATTACTACATTTTACGCTTGGATATGGAGCTTCTCCTCTCGTAAGTTTGTAGCTATCATACCTGTCCGAATTTTGGGGTCCACTTCTGATCAAGTCTGAACTATTACGCATTCACAAAATTTGATCCCGCTTATTTGCAAAAAGACGTGCAATGGCTTCAGCTTCTGTGTTTAAATTATGCACGATATCTCGCCACTGTTGATTTTCAAAATAATGTAGAGAACGTTCATTCGCTTTGCCAGCATCGTTAACCGTGAATCCATAAATATTATTGATTGAAAAGTTTGCATTTATCTCTTGCGCTAAAAACACCATTTTTATTCCATTTGTAGGTGAACCCAACGGGATTGCTTCACAAAACCTTCGTCTGTCGCCTTTTGAGAAACAGAGCACCGTCTTGGCATCAGTGTAAGCATACCGCAATAGACACTCCACCTCATGGGGTGCAAAGAAGATTTCCCACGGACTTTCTGCAATACAGATGTGCGAGATTTCCTTGTAATTAGCGGGATCGGTCAAATGGGGATACGGCCAACGCAGCCACAAATCTGTTTTATATCCGTAATCTGCACGATACGCATCACTAATGCAATACTCGTTAAAACGTATCACAATGTCATAATTATCAATTTCTTCACCTGTGCACTTACCTATTTGTTGGGAACCATTCCCCACAACTGCGACGCGCGCATCGCGTAAAAAAGAATGTAACACGTCAGCATCAATATTTTTCTGAAACATAGAAAACAGCTGAAATGATTTTTCAATCAACGCATTTGAAAACCCATGAGAATGAGCATAATGAGCAAGGGGAATAATTAAATCAATTTCACGCAGGCAATAAACCTCCTTGTGATTTTGCAACAAGTTACAGGCTGCCTGGTGCTCCCCACGCTCAATAAGAAAATAAATGCATAGCCCCCACCCCAAAGCATAGTCATCTGACCAATCATTAATTTCTTGTAATTTTGTGCAAATGGTCAGAACATCTACTTCTTGCAGATAAAATGTATGTCTGAACAAAAAGTGTAGAATTTCTACACACCGCTTTGCTCCTAATCCTACGCTAATCTCTGCCGCATGCTGAACAAGTTGCCACCCATCGCTGTAGGGTAAGGACGGAACGTACTCAGCAAAACGCATATGCTCATCTGCTATAGCATTAGCAAATAATTTATGTTCAGCAGTAAACTGCAATGATAACGGAAAATCATTCGAAGCAATATTCGCGATAAATTTTGAGACATAGGCCTGACAAATTCGCGGATCAATAACCTGCATTACCAATATGTGTTTTATTAGCGCGAGGGCACTGTCTGAGGCCCGTTGGGTGTCATGAAGACACTGATTTATTTGAACTAAACTGTTGATTCGCTGGTCAATCTGCTCACCAAGAACTGTGGACATTCGCTCAATTTGCCCGTTTATCTCAGTAGTGGTTCGCGCTAACGGCTCTGTGAGAGAGGCTGACAACCGCTCAATCTGTCCGTTGATTCGCTGGTCAATCTGCTCACCAAGAACTGTGGTCATTCGGTCAATTTGCCCGTTTATCTCAGTAGTGGTTCGCGCTAACGGCTCTGTGAGAGAGGCTGACAACCGCTCAATCTGTCCGTTAAGGTTGCTTGCTATGTTATCAAGCTTTGTATTGAGCATATAATACTGCTCCGTACTTTGGTATGCTTTTTCGCGAAGTCGGTATAATGTTCTCGGGAATAATACCAGCTCGTATATATAACGTATAGCGCGTTTAATGAGTCTCAATTTTATCATCCTTGATATAGTTTTATCTTGTACCGGATCGTGCGCATCGATAGCTTCTGCAAAGGAGCATCTTTTATGTATCTTGCTGATATCTTTTCAAAATACAATCTGCGCGTGAGGGAAATGCATGTAGCTGCACTGGTAATAGCAACCAAATGCCTTAGAACTTATCCATAAATAAGGATGTTCGCGGTCAATAGCTGCGTCAAATGCCTTTTTTGCTCTGGGTCGAGGACATAAGAGTCCACTCCCTCCGCAAAAAAAAACATTTTCCTTGCTCTTGCCACACGCTCTCCTTATTTATGGATAAGTTCTTAGTCTCGACTTGATCTGACAATTGTTCCTTGAAAGAGAGAGAATCTCCGTTTTGATGGAAGCGTTCAACGCAATCGTCAATCAGGCACCATGCTCACAAAAAAAATTATGCAAAATTTAAATCAAAATGTCATTAAGCACAAGACAGGATTATGGCGATATGCAGAAAAAAGCTCATAAACGCCGTTCTTCGCGTATTCATTCCAGTACCTATTGGAGTTTCCGGCAAGTGGAGCAAACAGCGCAAAGATCAGCGCCGCAACCACATACAGGCCACTGAGAGTGAGAAGG
>JAVBJS010000114.1:0-24091 GCA_031546885.1 Desulfovibrio sp. | reverse complement strand
ATAAATTGTATGAAACCATCTCGATTTTTGAACGCAAAAAAACTCCTGATGCATGAACAGCCGGAGCTGTTTCGCAATCAGGAGTAACGCTATCAAAAAAAATGTAGAAAAAAAGGTTGCTATACTTCAGTAAAAAACAGGGGGTAAAATTGCGTCCAAATTTTATCAGAGGCCATTATGCAATGGCCTCAAATAGATAAACTGCTCTGACGCATTTTTCTGTATGAAGGTGCCTCATCCCACGTTACGCTCAACCGGACTACAACGTTTTCTCGTTTTTCCAGAGAATACAGCGTATTGCAACCGGTCATTATTCAATATCAGCCTGAGTAACGGCACCGTCACAAATGATTCTGCGATATTCTTCAACCGGAACCATGCGCAGGGCTCCTGCGGGGCAGGCTTCCATGCAAGCGCTGACGTTTTTGCCTTCTTTACTGCGCCATTCTGTACACTGATCGCACCGCACGGCCACAATACGGGGTTCAGAACGGTCAAGGCGAGCTTTTTCTTCTTCTGTAAGCTTGATGAAGGCGCGGTCAATGGCTCCGTAAGGGCAGGCCATGATACACAGACTGCATCCGGCGCAAAATTGAGTACGCATAATGATTTTGCCGTTGTCGTTTTGAACCAGAGCCTGTGTCGGGCAGACGGCGGCACAAGGGGCCTCCGCGCACTGGTGACATTGCACAGGCATTTTAATGGCGTCTGTTTTTACCACATGGACGCGAGCTGTATAATCCTTGCGGTTTTTCAGGGCTTCTTTGATAGTCAGGTCGTTATGCGAAGCGATGCAGGCCACCTCGCACTTACGGCAGGCGCGACATTTGTCAGCGTCGGCATAAATAACATAGTTATCATCTTGGGGAGTCATAGCACTTCCTTATATCGTGGGCAGGATATCATATTATAGGTTCTCTACGGTAATAGCCTCAACATACATTTCATTGCCGCCTTGCCAATTTACCTGATGCCCATGGCACAGAGGGCAGTTAAAGGCGCGACGAACTGTCTGCACGGCACCACAATTTGGGCAAGTGCCCTGCATAGGCAGGATACTCACAGAAAGGGCGGCATGCTCGGCGGAGGTTCCCTCGGCCATTATCGAAAAGCAACCGATAAGCGTTGAGGCCTCGATACCGACTAGCAGTCCGGCACAAAGCCGTACACTCGTTACACGCAGGGATTGCCCTGGGGCTTCATTTCGTCGTGCTTCGTCAAGGATGAGGCGAAGCAAGGGTTCGGCAAGGGCGGCTTCATGCATGGCGGAGTTTTTTGTTTAGCCCACATATTTCATAAACGGATATTACTGTTCCAATTTTTCACACGTTATTAGCCAGTTACTCAACATTTTCCGACCCCATCTCTATACAAATTGAGTTCGTTGCACAATGCAATTAACCTATGCTGTCATCCTTTAAAAAGCATTACACCAAGAGAAGGCATAATTTTTATCGAATGATTTCAACGCAGAAGCTGCTTTGAAATAAAGGCACGCTGCGCTGCACGCTTGCGGGCGCCTGCTGCGCAGTTGCCAGAGGCCATTGTGCAATGGCCTCAAATTGCGGATAAGGAGGGTGGGGGTCTGGGGGAGGGAAACTCAAGGGGGTCACCCCCTTGGGGTTCCCTCCCCCAGCATCTTCTCAATTCTCAATTCTCATAAACCATACTTACCCTAGCGCTCTGTACACGAAATGCAAGGATCAATGCTATTTACAATAAGGGAAACATCAGAAACGGCGCAATTTTTCATCATCACCTCAAGGGCATCCCAGTTCATATACGAGGGCACGCGCCACTTAAGGCGGGTAGGAATGTCAGAATCATCTGTGCGCAGATAATAGAAAAGCTCACCACGCGGGGCTTCGCTACGGGCAATGGCTTCACCGGCCGGAATGACGGGTAGGCGAATGGTGCGCTCACCTGATGGCATATTTGTAGCAACCTGCCGGAGGATGCCGATGGACTCCAGAGCCTCACGAAGGCGAACCATAGCCCTTGCGTGCACGTCGCCCCCTTGCTCCGTAATGACGTTAAAATGCAACTCCGGGTAGGCGGCATAGGCGGTATCACGGCGCATATCGGTGCGCAAACCACTAGCGCGAGCCACTGGGCCAACCAATCCGTAATAGGTGGCCTGTTCGGCATTGATAACGCCAACGCCTTTGGTACGGGCGCGAATGAGGGGATCATGCTCATAGATGCCGATGATTTCCCGCAGATGCTTTTCAAATCTGCCAAGGTTGCGCGTTACATACGTGAGCAGATTGGCATCCACATCGTACTTTACACCGCCTATGCAGTTGGCGGCAAGATCCATGCGGTTACCGTACACAGTTTCTTTGATGTCCTGCATAATTTCGCGCACTTCCATCATATGCATGAACAGCGACTTGTAGCCGATGACATGGGCCATGACGGCGACATTGAAGAGGTGGGAAGCGATGCGCTTGATTTCTTCGGCCATAACACGCAAATATTGCGCACGGGGGGGCACAGCTATCTGGGCGAGGTTTTCCACGGCCATGCAGTAGGTGAAGGGGTGGCTATTGGAACACAGGGAGCAAACCCGCTCGGTAAGAACAATATTCTGAAAGAGGTTACGCTTGGTGGCAAGGGCCTCCATACCGCGGTGGACGTGCCCGGCGGTGATATCTACATGCGTAACACGCTCGCCTTCCACTTCCACTTTAAAATACATGGGCTCTTCAAGGGCAATGTGCAAAGGCCCCATGGGCAAGGTAAATTCCTTGACAGAGTTACTTTCGTTGTGACTCATGATTGCGCCTCCCTGACGCCAGATGCCTGATCCAAGTTCTCACTCACCGGGCCTTCGGATGGAACGGGAGGAACCGCTTCCCCTGCTGTGGCAGATACCGGAGTGAATTGCGGTTCAACCAGTGGAGGCAGTGGGGCACCAGCCGTACCGCCAGAGTTGGACACGCCGCCAGCACCAGCCGTACCGCCAGAGTTAGACACGCCGCCGGTTTTGGCCTGCATAACCCGCTCCCACAAAGTCTGGCTGCTGGCACCGTTGACCATGGCGGAGAAGGGAACCAGCTTGGTCATAATGCCTGCGTCTATGCGTTCGTCCAGAAAGAGCCGTTTTGGGTTGGGGTGCCCGCTGATTTCGATGTTGAACATCTCCATAAACTCCCGCTCATTCCAGTCTGCATTGCGAAACCACGGCGTTATGGAAGGCGCGGCGCGTTTTTCAAGGGTATCAGCGTGGTAGAGCGGCACAGTGACGGTCAGCATGGTATCTTGCAAGGTAAAATGATAGGCGATGGCCCGGCGCTTTTCTGCGTCGTCGCGCAATTCTGCATAAGCGGTGATGGTACACAACCGCACGCCAAGCCCGGCCAGAGCCTTGGCGGCGTCCTCAAGCTGCGAAGGTTCGGCAACACGCAGCCAGCCAAAAGGGTTGCCGCGCACATCCGCTGTCCATGAAGGACTCAGCCCTGTGGCTTCGTGCAGGCAGGCGCTCAGCGCATCTTTATTCATGTTTGGCTGCATGGCCGTCTCCTTGGCTATCCACTGTTATTCCCGCGTCGCCGCTGGGTTGCGCATTTGCTTGCATCTTTTTCACACTGCCCGACTTTGCGTTGGCCTGTGCCGTTTCTGCGCTATTATTCGGTTTTGCGGCATCCTGTGCCGCTTCCGCACCATTGTTCGACTTTACGGCATCACTACTTTGGGTGTCACCGCCGCTGCTCAACTTTGCCGCGTTGGCTCCGCCGCGGTGCAGTTCGCTGTCTCGTCGCGCCGCCGCCACCTGACGGCAGGCGGGGCACAGCTTCATCAATTCAGTCATGTCCACCGGACTGTGAGCGTAAACCCGCGTGGCAAGTTCCGGTGGCAACATCCGAATAGGCGCTTCACACCCGGCACAGCGCAGGTAGGGTACAAAATGATGCTCAGCCCAGTCATATTTCGCGGTTTGGGCATGTACGTTGTGCCAGTCGTTGGTAAGGGTAATAGCTTTTGTGGGGCAAAAGTGACGGCACATCCCACACAGAGCACAGGTATTATGCCAGATGGTAAATTCGTAGCCTGTTTTTTCTTCATTGGGTTCAAGGCGAATGGCTCGCCCAGCGCACACGTGACGGCAGATAGCACAGCCCACACATTTATCCGGGTCCATGGTCACCCGACCCCGAAAACGCTCCGGCGTGTGTGCCGCTTTGAAGGGAAAGGGATCTGTAGCTGGCCCTTGTACTAGGTTACGAGCTAATATTTTTAAAAAGCGCAGCATAATGCGCCTCCTTTTTGAGCGGAAAAAAATCGAGGAAGGGGTAGAGAAAACACCATCACATCCATGGCAATTTCGTCTTGAACAGCGAGGGAGTTTGAGTTTCAACCTCAGCCTCACGCAGGCGTGTCAGCCACAGTTCCTTCGCAAAAAGCACGCCTTCCATAATAGCCTGAGGACGTGGCGGGCAACCCGGCACATTCACATCCACCGGCAGGTAGCGGTCAATGGGGCCTTCAATGGAATGCCCGCCGCGAAAAACTCCGCCACTTATCGGGCAAATACCCACCGCCACAGTGATTTTCGGTTCCGGTATCTCTTCCCATACGCGCAGCACCTTATCGCGCACGCGCAAGGTCAGCGGGCCGGTAATAAGCACAATATCCGCGTGGCGCGGGCTGCCACAGTATTTACAGCCCAGCCGCTCCACATCATAGCGCGGGATACAGGCCGTAGTGGCGAGTTCCACATCACAGCCGTTGCAGGAGCCGGCATTGATCCGGTACAGCCAAGGAGAACGAACCACCATGCTATGCAGAAAACTCATATAGTATCCCCAGATAATTCCGCTTTGCTATGTAAAAATCAGGGCCAATGTATCTCAAAAAACGCTGGTTAATTTGCAATAAGCGAGGCTCCGCCCCGCTCCCCGCTGGGGGAAGTAATCTCCCGCAGAGCCCCTAATGCCGGGTCAAGAGACGGCAGTCCCTTGCGGGGTATGGGGCAGAGCCCCATACTACTTAAGTATTTGGCTTCCCTAAATGAACAATTACCTTACCCTCTCATCCCTTAGTAAACCACACCAGTACAAGACTCAGGGCTGCCAGCGCCGTGGGATACTTGAGGTAGAAAGAAAGTGCCTGGTCGATTCGCAAGCGCCCCGTAGCTGATTTTACCAAGGTAATCGAAACAAACATGAGAACAAGACATTTGAAGCAAAACCAGAACCCATTAACCAGCGCCCCGCCGGAAAGCGTACCCGGGAAAAAAAGTAACACCCCGAGCCCCAGCACCACAACCATCTTGAGCGCGCTGGTGATGTGGAAAAAGGCCAGAGCCGGGCCGGAATATTCCAGCAACGGGCCTTCAATAATTTCCGTTTCCGCCTCGGGCGTATCAAAGGGCGGAACGCCCATGGTTCCCGGCAAAAAAAGCATATAAGCCACGAGAGCGGGCAACATAGAAAGACTGAAACCAAATTGCCCATGAACTTCCTGATATGCCGCGACTGCGCCAAGAGAAAACTCCGCCGAGCCAGCACCGCCCACCTGGAGAGCCACTGCCAAAATAACCATAAGCAGCGGAATCTCATAAGCAAACATGATAGTCATCTCACGCGAAAAACCAATGGCCCCAAAAGGAGAGCTGGAAGATGACCCTGCAACCATCAAGCCAATGGCCGGTAGCGGCATCAAATAAAAATATACCAGCATGTCACCCATGTTGGGCAGACCCTGAAACACACCCGGAATAGGCAGCAGAGCCGCACATACGGCCATACCCGTAAAACCGATGAGGGGTGCGGCAAAAAAAACAGCCCGCAACGCCGTGCCCGGCACCAAAGATTCCTTGGTGCCCAGCTTTATCAGGTCAATAAAAGGCTGCAACACAGGCGGGCCGACCCGACGCTGCAAACGCGCCTCCATCTTGCGATCCAAGCCTTTTAACAGCAGTCCCAGTCCAAGGGCAAAAATACCCCCAGGAAACACGATAAGGTGAAATAACCCGGTCAAAACTTGGCCAATTAAGGACAGTATCTCGCTCATAACAGCTCCCGTAAGCGGCTCATTCGCGCCAGCAGCTTTGCCGGGGCGGAGTATATGTCACGCGTGGTGGTGCGCAATTGCAATTCATCGGGGGGGATGCCACAGGTATGCACGTCTGTGCTGCGTTGGTTGCGACACAAACGAGTAAGGACAAAATGACCACCGTAGGCCGCGCTTGCAAAAAGCACTGCAGTAGCGGTGGCGTTCCATGCTCCCTTGCCCGAGGCAAGACCCCAAGGGGCTACGTCAAGAGTAGGCAGGGCAAAATCTGTGAGCACGGTGTTAAGCGGAGCAAGAATAATGCCGGGGAAGAAGCTGGTAAGAACACAACCGGCAGCAAGAACCCCCATCGGAAGCAGCATAGAGCGCGGGGCCTCGTGAACCTGTTCGAGATCGGGCGAAGGGCTGCCGAGGAAAGCTATGTGCAACAGTTTGACAAAGTAAGCCAGAGTAATCACGCTGCCAATAAGAGAAAGAATGGCAACCAGCACATACCCCTGCTCCATGAGAGCGTGGTAGATAATCCACTTGGAAGTAAAGCCGTTGCTGGGTGGCACGCCAATGACACAGAGAGCGCCAATGGCAAAAAAGGCAAGGGTAACGGGCATTTTTGCGCCAATACCGCCCATATCGTTCATGGAGTGCTTGTGCGTCTGAAGGATGAGGGCCCCGGCTACAAGAAAGAGCAGGTCTTTGAAAAGCACATGGTTGACGAGATGCAAAAGACCGCCCGCCACACCAAGGGAACTGCCAAGAGCGATGCCAACAACCATATAACCGAGCTGACTTACCGTGGAGTAAATGAGCACCCGCTTCACGTCAGACTGGAAAACAGCGAATCCGGCGGCCATCACAATGGTAATACCACCTACCCATACCGTCAGGTGCATGATTTCCGGCTTGCCAAACCAGGGAGCGGCATTACTCGCTATCTGGCTGAGCGCGTCGTTTCCTGCAAGCTGAGTAAGGGCCACGCCCCCACCGAGCACAAGAAAGAGCTTGGCAAGGCCAAAGAGGGCACTTTTAAGAAGGACAGAAGATATGTATCCAGAAACCGGGGTAGGAGCGGTGGCTGGGTGCATCTGCACGTCAATGCGAAAAGGAAGTTGCGCAGCTTTCATAATGAAACCCGTCGCCATGACGAAAATCACCAGAGCGATGCGTCCGTTTGTAAGACACGGCAAAGCCTCGCGAATAGCAGAGAATTCCGCGCTGCCTGCCCAGCTTGTAAGCAGTACCACGCCGAAAAAGAGAAAAGCCGCGCCCAGCATATTAAAGAAGAAATACTTGAATCCCTCACGCAGAGCGTCAGCATTTTCCTCATGCACGATAACGAAATACAGGCTCCATGAACTCATTATCTCCCAAAAGAGGAAGAAATTGAAAAGATCCGTGCTGGCTGCCACACCCGTGAGTCCGGCGGTCATGCACAGAAAAAAGGAGTAAAAACGCCATTGACTGTGGCTGTGCTCCATGTACCCCGTGGCGTAAAACATGTTGATCGCGCCAAGCGCCGGGATAATCAGGGCAAAGAGGAAAGAGAGGCTATCGAGATTGCGCCCGAAAAGCAGCACCAACACCGTGGCGGCCACAAGAATCCAGGCAGTAATACGCCCCGCAAGGAGACGATCATGGCGAAAGAGCACAGGCAGAGCCGCGCCCAACAGCAGCAGGGCGGTATAAGACGGCCAGACAATAGTAAGGGAAGGCAACGTCTCAAGGGCCAGCTTGCCGCTTCCGGTCAGTTGCTCGACAACGGGCAGCACGAGGGAAAGGCCCATCTGCGGAAAGAGCCCCATAAGCAGACACAGCGCCGCAAGAACAGCAAGGGGCGCACGCATGGTGAGGGGAACCTCGGCAACAGGCGGGCCACTATAAGGTTCAAAAATAAGGGTACGAATAATGCGCATGTAATAGACACAGCCCGCAAGGCTTGCCAGCAGCATGAGCCCCGCCATAAAGGGACTTACGGATGCCAGGGCATAAAGCATGAGGTATTTACTCATGAATCCGGCAAAGGGCGGCAGACCCATGATAGAGAGCAACCCGATAATCATGCAGACAGCGGTAAAGGGCATGGCCCGCCCAAGGCCGCGCAAATCACTGAGATTGCGCCCGCCTGCCCGTAAAATAAGTGCCCCGGAACAGAGAAAAAGCAGGTCTTTCATCACTGCATGGTTCACCACATGAAGCAAAGCCCCACTTGTGGCGAGCCAGCCGCACAGGCCGAGAGTCATGGTGATTTCCCCAACCTGTCCCATGGTAGAGTAAGCAAAAAGACGCTTGATGTCCTGCTGTCTCAGTGCCATATATTCACCATACAGCATGGTGAGCGCGCCGAAAAAGGACAGCGTACTGCCAAGAAATGGAATGGCATTGGTCTGTCCTTCCGCAAAGGGTTGCCCATTGAGCACGGCGACCCCAAAGATGCCGAGGAAGAGTTGGAGCAAGCCAAAGACGCCGGCCTTGGTCAAAATACCCGAAAGAGGGGCAGAGATGGAAGAAGGAGCAGCAGGGTGCGCATCAGGCAGCCAACCATGCCCGGGAACAAGACCAGCTTTAACGCCAAAACCCACAAGCAGCAGCAGTCCCACCAGAGTGAGTGCAGAAGGTGCGAGCAATTGCGGGGTGTGGGTGAATATTCGTGAGAGCATGGCCACATCAAGGGTTCCGCTGTATGCGCCAAGGGCCAGCAGACCGGGCAGCATCACAGCGGCGGCAACACCACACATTATGTAGTATTTAATGGCCGCAGCATGGGCCGCCTTGGTTCCTTCATGGGCAACCAGAATATATGAGCTTAAAGTCATCAGTTCCCAAAAGACAAAGAACCCGCCGAGGTTATTGGCGGAACCCACTCCAGCGAGGGAGCCGAACATAAGCAGCAGCAGTGCAAAATAAGAGTTTTCAGCGCGTTCGCCGTGCCCGTGAATATACCCGCAGGAATACACAGTAACTAGAAAACCCACGCCCGTTACCAGCACACAAAAAAGACGGGAAAGGGGCGTCAGGGTGCTACTCAAAAACGCCGCCGCAACAGCGAGAGCCATGATGGCGCAAGCTGCGCGATTGCGAAATTCTTTCCGCCACAAGCCAAGGGCAAATACTACAAATCCCCCCAGAAAGGGGATCAGCGCCGCAGGGTGCCAGTTGACGGTAAAGGCTGGGAGACCGCCGATACCGCTGCCAATGGCGGCGGTAATATCTTTCCCAATGGTGCTTGTCAGGCCCGTCGCAGCAGTATCCGGCAGAACACTCGCTGTTTCGCCGATGCTTGCCCCCACAAGGCGCGCCGCAAAGTGCAGAAAATCATGCCCAAAAACTCCCATCAAAACCAGAGGGAGCGTGAGCAGCAGAAGAAAAAATGGCAGGGCCTCGCGCCCTTCGCTACAGTCGTCCGGTAAGGCATGTGCGGTAGTGTCTGCATCCGTGCCCGGCAGCCAGAGTTGATGCACAGCCAGCACGGTAAGTATGACGCCCGTGACGTTGGCGGCAGTCAACAGCAAAGGCAACAGGGTCTGGCCTGCGCTGAGGGTAGCCAACATGATGAGGGGTTTTGCATCCGGAGTCAAAAAGGGACTAACACCCAGCGCAGCGAACATTCCCAGAGCGTAAAGAATGGAAGTGAAGGGCAATTTTCGGCCAAGACCGCAAAGAGGAGGAACACTGGAATGCGCAAGATACGCACCCATAGATGCCGAACCTGCACCGGAACTTGCCGTATGTGCTATACCCGTTTCCAGACTTCGCAGCAGGGCGGTGCGGGCAAAGGAGTTCAGACGCCCAAGGGCTTGCAAGGCCAACAAACGGGCTGTGCCTGCAAAGAACAGCAGGGCAATGGCCCCGGCACTTCCCCCTTTGCCGCACGCCAGGCCCACAGCAACAAAGCCGAGATCGCTCAGGCAGAGCCAGGTGAGAAGCGGGTAGGGCTGGTGGCGCTTTTGTATCGCTTTGACCGTACCGACAAGAACAAAAAGGCTCCCCAAAATGGCAAGAAAAGGTGAGGACAAAGACTCTATGGGTATTGGCATGGTTCTTCCCTTGGCAGGCGGCTATTTCAACTCCCAATCATCCGTGCGGCAACAACAGGTGCAGATGGGACGCTCGGACATCTGGCTCTTCAATGTAAGCGTATACATCATATACTGGTATTAACAAAAAACACAAGCTTAAAAAACCCAATTTATCCTGTTACAGGGCAGGAGGCCTCTATTTTATGAACACTGGGGGAGAGAACCTATGCCCCCCTTATGAAAACTTACGGGCACTGTACACTGCAATGCACTCAACTGCTGAGGTGTGCTCGTGCCGGCAGGCCTTTAGTTTTGCCAAGAAATATCTTGCTCATTTTTCCCATAAAAATAACAGCAATAAAGGATAAACGATGTAGACAAACCCTCATAGCTTACTCTAAGCGCTTACCCCAATGCTCCCTGAATTAGGTCGAAAAAACCAATGGGAATATCTGACTCACCTGGCGAATTGGAAAAATCCAGCTCTGTTGGGAAATAGTCCATATTTTTCGTAAAAAGTTCATTATCTTTACGCACATAAGTTACTTCAAAGGCCTTGCTGTTATATATAAAGAAAAGACTTTGAATGTACTCAAGAAAGGGGACACAAATATTATAGTGAAAATGAATAGGCACATGCGTTTCGCAAATTTTTTTGAGCACAGCAAGCTTATCGTAATCATATCCCAAGTCATGAAATTCCACCACAATTTGTGGGAATTGCCGCATCCTCTCTGCAGAGAGGTGAGAGAAAAACTCCCACTCCCCACCTTCTATATCAATTTGAAGAATAATATCAGGCCCGCGCTCAAGAATGCGTAGCGCCTCGGCCGGGAGGGTACTTGGAAAAACACTGGAAGGGAGATTTGGGAGCGTTTTATGAAGATGCCCATGATCGCGTAAAATTTGCTCAAGATTTTTGGCATTGGGAGGAGGGCTCTCCAGTCCACTGACAAAATAAGGATAAAAGCTTATATTAGAATGTGCATCCGGGCCTTGGGCCACACTTCCATCATACTGAAAAACCTTACAATTACGATTCGCCATATCCAGATCCCAGGGCGAATGGGTAGAAACACCAAAGCTATAGGCCAGTCTGCACGCCGCTGGCGGCAACATGACATAGCCGCCATCACCATTGCCGCCCACCCGAATTTTTCTTTGCCCACGGATATCCCAAGGCCTGATGAGAGGAACGAACTCCCGTAAAAAGTTGCGAGCTTCAGGGGTATCAATGCAGCGGATTTCTCGTTTACAGTCCCTTAAAAAGGCCGAGTACTGTTCAAATAAAAATTTTTTCTTATCCGCAAAAGATTGCATGATTCTTATTCCCATTCAAAAGGATAGCGCTCTCTAGTACTATGTAACACGTAAAAATAGATTTTGTTGAAGGTAAACAGGACTCATTTCGGACTCCGCCCGAACCCGGCAGGGATTGTCATCCCTGCACCCGGCATTTGAGTTTTCTGAAAATAAAAGTGTAATATAAGTAGCTACTTGGCTCTAAAATGATGAAATTTTGTAATACTATACTGTTAGGCCCGGAAAAATGTCGATAGCGCATCACACATCTCTGCCACCTGCTGGCGACTGCCAGAGCCGTTACGCTACGCTATTCGCTTGCGGGCACCTGCTGTGCAATGGCCTCAAACTAAAAAGTGTAGGGGAAAAGAGGGCGGGGGTTCGGGGGAGGGAGAAAAACACCCTTTTTAAAGGGGGTTTTTCTCCCTCCCCCGATATTCTCTCCACTCTCTCTCGCCCCGATATTCGCTCACGACTGCCCTGTAAGCAGATAATGCTGGCGCAAGCGTTCTTTATCGCTCCGCGCAACATACAAAGGCTCGCCGGTCGGCGTAATTTTTGCGTAATACATGGCGGTTGCCACGGTTCCCGGTGTCGGAATAAAGCATTGAACCTGTTGCGGCTGCCAATTCTTCTTCCGAAGCCAACCGGCAAGTTCCCGCATGTGCCCTTCGGTACAGCCAGGGAAAGCGCTCATTAAATACGGTATCGTATACTGTTCCTTACCGGCCTTGCCGCTATGCCGATGGAAAGCCTCCAGAAATTGCTCAAAAACTACCATACTTGGCTTGCGCATAAGCGAAAGCACAGCGTCCACGGAATGTTCGGGGGCCACCTTAAGCTGCCCGCCTGTGAACTCCGAGGTATAGGCCGCCAAGGCCATATCGTCCCGTAAGGCCAAATCAAAGCGCACACCACTCGCCACCCGAACATGCCGCACAGCAGGCAGCTCATTGACTGCGCGGAGCAGTGAGACGCCCGCCTTTTGGTCTACAAC
Organism: Desulfovibrio sp.; assembly: GCA_031546885.1. Lineage (GTDB taxonomy): Bacteria > Desulfobacterota > Desulfovibrionia > Desulfovibrionales > Desulfovibrionaceae > Frigididesulfovibrio. The sequence goes on along the minus strand of JAVBJS010000114.1, from coordinate 11,761 downwards.
AAAAAAAGGACAGATTGCAGGATGCATACAGCTTGGGCGGGCACACTCCTTACCCTTTGCAAGAGTGCAGTGGGCTTGCCACATATTGGCACTTGGGCCGCCAACATCACTGATGGAACCAGCCCAACGGGGTGGAGCGCTATTTTTTTTCGTAACCACAGAGCCGCCAGCCGCAATGCTGGAAGCTTCTTCCAGAATGGAAGACTTACTGCGCGAAGCGATGTGTCTGCCTTGATGTAAGGCTAGGGAGCAAAAAGAACAGCCGCCCCCACAGCCTCGGTGCGTAGTAATGCTGGTGCGGATCATCTCCCAGGCTGGAACATTTTTTACATAGGAAGGATGCGGCTGACGCGACCAAGGCAAGGCGTATAAATGATCCAAGGCGCCTTCAGACAAGGAAGGAGCAGGCGGATTCAAAACCAAAAAACGCCCCCCACAAGATTGCACAGCCTGCGTCCCACCCGTATGTACATGCTTTTCAAGAGCGAGGGTAGCCTGCATGAGCAAAGGCGGATTTTCCAGTATTTCTTCATGAGCCGGAAGCTGTACCGCATGGTCAAGGGCAATGCCGGCGCGTTCAAGAGACGACACCAAAAAGCCGATACCCGCCACAGAGTGGCAAGCCGTTACAAATGCTGTCCTGTCCAGCTTAACCTCACCACCACTCACGCCTTTCTTTGCCGCAGCGCTCTGCGTAAACTCCTGAGCTTCTTGCGCGGCAAGCACCTCCTGCGCCTTTTGGGCAATGCCAAGAATGCTGTGCTCGCCCATGCCGTAAACCAGTAAATCTGCTTTGCTGTCAAACAAAATGGAGCGGCGCACGCTGTCTGTCCAAAAGTCATAGTGACTGATGCGGCGCAACGATGCCTCAATGCCCCCAAGCACAACAGCTATACCAGGGAAGGCCTGCCGCACAAGACCCGTGTACATTATAGTCGCTCGGTTGGGACGTGCTCCCGCCTGCCCGCCGGGAGTATATGCGTCGTCGTGCCGCTTTTTACGAAAGGCCGTGTAATGGGCCAACATGGAATCCACCGCTCCCGCTGAAATACCGGCAAAAAGACGCGGCCTGCCCATAGCAGAAACATCCTCAAGGGCTTGAGAAGGATTCTCCCAGCGTGGTTGTGCCACAATACCCACGCGAAACCCTTTGTCCTCAAGGTGCCGGGCAATAAGCGCTATGCCGAAGGAAGGATGATCCACATAGGCATCCCCACTGACAAGCAGAACATCAAGAGCCTCCCAGCCACGTTCTTCCATTTCCTTGCGAGTCATGGGTAATGGCCGCGTAGACGGCAAAGATGTAGTTTTGGCGAAATTCTGCATGCGTTTTGCTACAATTACTTTTTCATATCAGAAGGCATAATCAGGTCGGGCATGGCAGACTTTTTCTCGGAACTCTTGGCCCCCTCAGAAGAAGCCCCCCCACCTGGTAATGATTCCATAGGAGGCATACCGCCCTTCATCCCAGCAGGAGGCATACCGCCGCCCATTCCGGCAGGAGGCATATCACCCTTCATCCCAGCAGGCGGCATACCGCCACCCATTCCGCCGCCCATACCAGCAGGAGGCATACCACCACCCATTCCACCGCCCATTCCGGCAGGAGGCTTTGCGCTGCTGTGCCCCTGGGTAAAGCCCTGCCATTCTTCGAATGTTATGGCGCCATCTTTATTGGAATCAATGGACTCAAAAGCTGTCTCCCGCATTTGCGGATATGCAGCAAAAAATTCTTGAGAAGTAACTTTACCGTCTTTATCTGTATCCATACTTGCAAACTGGGCCTCGGGGTCTTTCCCCGTCATTTCGGATGCAGCAAAGGCAAAAGTACAGGGGAGGCTCACACTTAACAGTCCAAAAGCCAGTAGCGAATATTTAATAAACGACATAGGGCACCTTCCTAATGAGAAAGTATAGTTATAAAAATAAGCATATTACTCGCACTCTAGTCAAGCTTGAAACGAGAGTTTTTCATTCAACAATGGTAATACTATAGCAATGTCACCTTCGGTATCAACACCGTGCGAAACGCTCAGAGTGCGAACCACCCGTATGGCGATGCCATTTTCCAGAAGGCGAAGCTGCTCCAGCTTTTCCCTTTCCTCAAGGGGTGAAACAGGCAGAGCCACAAAACGAGCCAGCGCCTGCATGGTAAATGCGTAAAGCCCAATATGCCCCAGCACTGCTTCTTGCGCGCCTGGATCACGCGCAAAGGGAATGGCTGCACGGGAAAAATAAAGGGCATCCCCGTTGATTGCGCAAACGACCTTGACGATATCCGGTTGGCACGCATGCTCTGGCGAAAGACGACGGGCAAGAGTTGCTACCTGCACGACAGGATCCGCAAAGGCACTCAAGAGCTCGGTAAGCGAGTGCGGGTCAAGGGCAGGCTCATCTCCTTGAATATTCACGATAAGGGAATCCACAGGAATCCCCAGCAAAGTGGCTGCTTCATAAGCCCGATCCGTACCACTTATGTGGGCGCAGGATGTCATGACAACAGGCACAGCCAAGGCTGCTGCGGCTTCAGCAATGCGCTCGTCGTCTGTAGCAAGGGTAACAGAGGCTAATTGAGGACACTGTGAAGCCCTGTGCCACACATGCCAAAACATGGGCTTCCCCAAAAGCGGCGTAAGCGGCTTACCGGGAAAACGGGTCGAAGCATACCGGGCGGGAATAATTCCATGGGCTTGCGGTTGCACTGGAAAGGCCGATTCCATACTCACCTGTCCTGCCTGAGGAAATTTGTGTGCGATTCCCGCAAGGCCAGCAAATACCTATTGGTTGCGCCACCCAAGTCCTCGTAAAGAGTAGAGACAGCTTCCATGTCATTTGCTTCAGCGGCACGCTCCACACAGCGGGCGATCTTTCCAAGCCGGTGCAGTCCAAAGGCTTCCGCCTTTCCTGCAAGGCGTCCAGCAGCCTCCTGCGCAATAATGGTGCTCCTGTTTGCACAGCCCGACTGAAGATCGTAAAGGGCGTCTTCCAGCGTTTGCACAAGCCCAGGCAACAACGGCAACATGGGTATTTCAATAAATTCCCCATCAATTCCCGCAAGGGGGAAAGGTGCGTATGCTGATGCAGCACCCATTTCCGCAACTGACGGACTTTCCCCAACGGCACCCAAAATCGAAAGGTTATCGGAAGCCTGCCGAGAAGCAACCGGAACATCGGGATTCGGGCAAGATCTGCCGGTATTTGCCGCACCAGGCAACGTATTTTCAATGCTTTCCGGTACATCAATATTTTCCTCAGCCTCGGGAGTAGCAGGAAGGTGCAGACTTGCGTGCTGCGGCTTTGCCGTCACAAAGGTGGGGACAAAGGCTGCGGAAAGTTTGGGAGGAGCAGGCACTACAGGGGAAGGTGTAACGTCGGGAGTTACGGAGTCAGCCTGCGGAAAAATCATATCTCCCGCGACGGCTTGAGAAACATCCTGTTCGGCCCCCGCGACGGCTTGAGAAACATCCTGTTCGGCCCCCTCGCCTTTCCTGCTACGGTTTACAGTCAAGTCAACAAGGGGAAGTTGCCCGATAAGATCATGCGGCATCACATCTTCCGCGCTCAATCCCATAATCATAGGCGCAACAGCCCGTTCCTGTCGAGCAGGCGCAGATACTTCGGCCAACAGAGCCTCCATGGCATCCGTGCGTGGTGCAGCAGGTATAGAAACTTCCTTTCCTGCCGGTGCGGCAACTGCGCGCACACGTCCTGCCACATCCCCTGTCGGGCTTACCGGCATATGACCCCGTGAAACATCAGGCAAAGCTGCGGTATGGGATGCCACACGAAAGTTCGGAGTCTCCAGCGAAAGCAGGGTAGAGGCAGGCCGGAGTAAAAGTTCCTCGGGTCTCTCAACAGAATCTTCAGAAAATACAGGAATATCTGGAAAAAACCCTTCTTCCTTGGGCAACGCTGCGTCCGAAGGCAATTTTGGGAATGTCGCCTGCAAATGCTCCGCTTCTGAAGCCCAGGTGGGCAATGCGGCACTCTCTGAGAAATCGTCTTCCTGAGTTTGTGGAAAGATTTCCGGTGAGCTGTGCGAAGAAGCCTCAACACCCGGCAGGGCTTGAGAGAAAGCTTCAGTCCCGGCCTCCACCACGGTTGGCGTAAGGGACTCAGCCTCAAACTGTGCAGACGGAGCTGAGAGTTCAGATGCATCCTGCACGTTGCCATAGCCCACAAGGGCAGCACGCACCACAGATTCAAGCTCTTCTCGTGAAAACGGTTTTTGTAAGGTATGTGTACACCCGGCAGCGTACATCCGTTCCGCTTGCGCCGCATGCCCTGTCAAAGCCAAAATAATAAAAGAATTAAGAGAATCCGCAACAGCCTGCTCCCGAATAGCAGCCACAGCGGTGGCAATATCCATTTCCGGCAAATCCGCATCAAAGATAATGCAATCCGCCGGCATTTCACGGAAAATATGTACCGCCTCTTCCGCACTCTGCGCTACGACGTGCTCATGCTCAATATTTTGCAGATAATTGCTCAAAAGCCGCCTGTGGCTCGTGGTCATATCCACAACCATAATGCGCGGGCAAGTATGAGCGGTGCTTGTGGGAGGAGGTAAATACTCCGCAAAAGCGCGGGTGGCGTTTTCCAAAGAATCCACCTTTTCCTCATCAGATAACTGCTGAGCAGGGCTTCGCTGCAACAATTCCTCCGAAAGCGGAAAGGCAGAAGCATACGACAAGTCTTCGTGCTGCGGGAAAGGGTCAGAGACAACAGCCGCAGGCTGCGCCGCATAATAGGCTGAAATCGCCTCTTGAGCAGGCAGTGAAAACCCTACAGAAAAAGCCACTTGCGTTCCTGTGGCGGCAGAATATCCCACAGTAAACGCTCCTTCGGTGCGCGCCGCAAGCTCCCATGCATGGAAAAAGCCCGCGTCAGTCCGTTGGGCAGCCCCGCTGTCGGTAATGGTGAAAAGCAGTGTACAGGCAGTATCGCTCTTTGGCTTATCCGGTGCCGGGTGGACAAGCAAACGCACCACACCCTGCTGCGTTGCCTGCACCGCATTCTGTAACAGTAAGAAAAGCGCCTGCCGCAGATTAGGCGAATCACCCTCAAGAAGAGGCGGTAATGAGGGCGCAATGTACCAGGAAAAGAAAAGTCCCTTATTTTGCGCAGGCGCAGCTATTGCGTCGTGTACTTCTCGCACCAGTGAGTGCAGACTGAATACAAAGGAACCATTTGTAATAAAAGAAGCCATGCGCAACTGGGTTTGAGGAGGATCATGTTCCTCAAAATAAACAGAAATATCCTCATCAACAAAAGAAATAACGCGCTGACTGGCGCTTGATTCTTTTACAGGTATGCTTTCGGTTGCGGAAAAAGAGTCATTCCACACCGGGTCTGGACTTGCTTCTATCTGTGTAATGGCTGAGATATCCGGCAAAGGCAAAAGCGCCTCACTTGTAGGCACGGCGCTCCGCCGTTCTGCATCAGCCAGCGAAGCCGCAGCTTCCGCAACTGCAAAAGCAAGCTCTGAAACAACAGACGAAGACTCCGACGGAGTAGCTTCTGCTTCAAGATCAATACCTTCCGCCACAGCAAGAGCAGGTTCCACTATAACAGCGGGCTTTGGTGCAGCAGCAGGCTCTGGCATGACAACGGGCTCCGCCACAGCAAGAACAGGTTCCACCATAACAGCGGACTCTGGTGCGGCAGCAGGCTCTGGCATAGCAATCGGTTCCGGTGCGGCAATCACCAGCGGCGCACCCTCACGCTGTGCAGGTTTACTCAAAATCGGCTCAGAGGCTAAAGGCATAGCAAGTTCGCTGGGGCCGAAAGAGATGCTGGGGGCGACATGCAGGCGCAATGCCGCATCCATGTCGGAAGCTGTCGCAACAGCCACAGGGGCCACAGCACCTGCCATCACAAGGCCTGGCGCTTTCTCCGCAGAAGTGACAGGAGCACTTGCCATTGAAAGGTGCAAACCCGGTGCGGCGGCCGTTGCCTGAGGCAGCATTCCTGCAACAGGAGAAGTTTCCGACATGTGCAGACCTGCGGATCGCACGCCTAATAGTTGCAAACCAGCGGGTGGTGCTTCCTGCAACTGCAAACCTTCCGGATGAACTCCCGCCATTTGCAGCCCTGCGGCTGGCTCCTGCAACTGCAAATCTTCTGGCGGAACTCCCGCCATTTGCAGCCCTGCGGCTGACTCCTGCAATTGTAAGCCGGACGAATCCGCTGAGGGCTGAGAAGAATCTTGTAGCGTATGGGGGGTCGGCAGTCTTCTGTTTTGCGGAACTTCCTTGGGGGTACGCGCCAGGGCCAGGGCCAATCCTCCCATAACAAGTCCCCAGAGGCCGCCAAACGGAGCCAAGGGGTGCATCAAAGGAGCATTCATAGAAAAAAAGGCGATGGCTGCGCCTGCTACGGGTAAAAGACACGCGCCTGTGAAGGGAAGAGAACTGCCGCGCCTGTCTGCCGGGGCTGCAAGACACACAGGAATAAGCGGAATAAGCAACAACGGCCACAAGGGAAAAAGCCTCATAAGCCAGCTATATCCCGGAAGAAGAGGGGCAAGACAAGCGGCAGCGCCCACCAGAGGATACACAGTTAAAAAAGCGTCTTGAATTGGTGAGACTTTTTTAGTGCCAAGCAGCGTTCGCCCAATATGGGGCAAAATCATGAGCGCTAGACCCGGCGCAAGCAGGGACGGCAAGTGTGCATAGGTTATTGCACTGGTCAACTTGGGCAAGTGCATAAGCGCCTGAATAAGCACGCAGCCTAAAAATAATGCCGCCCACAGGGGCCATAATTTGCGTTCTTTCAAGCTTCTCAACAGGCAGGTAACGAGGGCCAGGATAACCAGACTGGGAAGGAGGTATACAGGCAATAAGAAATCTGCCTTCGTTGCGTTTTTGGGACTCAGTGTTGGCGAAAACCAAAGCCCGGGAGTTTCCTCCATGCGGATAAAAAGACTGGTTGCGGTCAAACCAGGCTCCGGAAGGGTGACAGCTTCGTGAGGAATTATTTCTTCCGTTTGCCATACACCCGGTGCGTTTAAAGAACTTGCGCCCGGCGTAAAGAGACGAGTGCTTCCTGTAGGCAGCTCACCAAGATGCATAACCAGACCGTCCGGGGGCATAGTTGCGCCCGGTGAACTTTTTACCAGCAACAGCCTTAGCCAGACTGGCCCCGTCCCCCGCAAAGGAAAACCCTTCTCAAGAGGCAAAAAGCGCTGCTCAAAGCCCCCTGAGGTAAGGGTTTCAACACTTTCCTTTCCGTTCGGATCAGGAAACCAGGTAAAATACGGCAGCAGTGGTAACGGCCCTGTGACAGAATCCACTTTTATGGGCGTTGCCAAGGCAATGCCGACTGAAGCAACCAGTATAAAAAAAGCCGCAACGAATTTATACATCATTTGCCTATTGAGCTGGAAGTTCCTTGATGACGGCAGAAACCAGTTTTCCATCCGGGCCCTTGGCCTGAGGATTAATGCTAACCAGCTTTTGCCAGGTGGCAAGGCCCTCTTTTTTTTGATTTAAATCAAAATACTGAACAACTCCAGTATTAAAAAGGGCAAATTCATGTTTGGGATCAATTTTAAGAGCGGCATTAAACAGTTCAAGTGCCTTGGAGTAGTCCTTCAACTCCCGGTACATGATGCCGCAGTCTACCATAACGGCTGGGTTGTCCGGAGAAAGAGCCAAAGCTTTATTGTACGCATTAACAGCCTTGGCAGGCTCTTTCACGTCAAAATACAGATTCCCAAGATGAATCCAGGCATCAACCTTAGTGGGGTCAAGACGCACCTCTTCTTCGTGCGCCATAATGCCATCAAAGAGCTGTTTGTTGGGGTTCACCGCACTGGCAATCTCACTTTGCGATTTTTGACCAATCGGTCTTTTTTGCTCTACTACCGCCTCACTACTCGTAAGGTTCCCTATAATCCCACCCAGACAAAGAGCAAGTAAAACAGCCAGAACGCACACGGTACGAGAAATATATTTACCTTCAGCAACCTGTTTTCCTAAAAATTCATAATCACGGGACGTATACTGCATAAAAGCTCCTCACTGCGCAAACGAATAACCTGTTCACCAGTTATTTTTTAGCATGTTACAATCAAAACAGAATAAAACAGCGAACTCAAACTTATAACGCTTCACCAAAAGCTGCCGTATGACGGCGAACAAATTCCTCATGGGTGTAGCTGTGCCCTTGGGTTCCCGCATGTTCAATGCAATATGCGGAACAGGTTGCACCTATCTTGGCGGAAGCCGCCAGCCCCTTGCCCTTGGAAAGGCCGTACAAAAGGCCGGAGCGATAAGCATCACCCGCCCCGGTGGGGTCTTTCACTTCTTTTACGGACACAGCAGCAACATGCGTTTCCGCACCATTTTTATCAATAACCAGTGAGCCCTTTTCTCCCATGGTAGAAATAATCCCATGGGTAGTCAAGCCAAGCAATTCTGCCCGCGTCATGCCCGTCATATTCATAATAAGCTGTATTTCATAGTCATTTCCAATCAGCAAAAAAGCACCCTGAATGGATATGCGAAGATCATCCGCCGTGTGAACAGGCAATTGCTGGGCCGGGTCATAAATATACCGCACTCCCTTTTCTTTGTATAGCTTGGGGTGCGCCCGCATATCCGTAAGGTTGGATGGCCCGATGAGCGCCAAGTCCTTCTCCGGGTTCAGGTTCGGAAAGGTATATGTGCTTGGCGTCATCATGGCGGCAGCATGGAAAGCGGTAATCTGGTTGTTGGTCTGATCCGTTGTGATATACGCACTGGCAGTAAGCTCTGTATCTAAACGCGAGATGCCCTCAAGGGAAAGCCCGCGGTCTGCAAACACCTCATGATATTTATCAAAATCTTTCCCCACCGTTGCTACAACAATAGAAGGAAGACCTAAAAGATACAGGGAATAGGCAATGTTACCGGCATTTCCTCCGAGTTTTTCGTCGAGCCTGTCTATGAAAAAAGATACATTGAGATTATGAATCTGATCAGGCAAGATGGAATCGGTAAAGCGGCCGGGAAAATTCATAATACGGTCGTAGGCCACAGAGCCTGAAAGATAAATGGACAAAGCCTGCTCCTTAAAAAGAGTTTCTTGCTGCGCAATACACTCAGGTAATATGATTAGTATGGACAAAGTAACTGGCACGCGCGCTGTCCACTTGCGGACGCTTACTGCGCAATCGCCAGAGTTCGCTACATTGCGCACCGGACTTGAGTTAGTGCTTCACAGCTTCCTGCGCTGTTTCTCTGCTTATCCAATCAAGAAAGGAAGTATGCCCAGCAACAAGAGGCAAGGCGACAATACACGGAACATCATAAGGATGCAAAGCCCGCACTCGCCCTTCAAGAGCTGGAAAGAGTTCTGCCGTTGTTTTGCAAAGACAAAGACTTTCCCTTGTATTTTGAACCGCGTTGTCCCACCAATAATACGATTCCGCCCCGTCAAAAACATTGGCACATGCTGCAAGCCGCTCTTGCACAAGAGTCTGCGCCAAAAGTCGGGCCACTTCCATGGAGGGTGTGGTAATATAAATGAGTAAATACTGCATGGGGATGGTGGGTTACGTATACAAGAGAAATTACCGGTCATCAGCATACCCCGCTCGCTTTTATAGCGCAAGAAAGATTATTAAGAGCATGTAACGAATAATAGCAATCCGAGTCCGGTGCGTTGCTCACTTGAGCTCGTTGCACATTGCAACGAACTCTGGCGATTGCGCAGCAAGCGCCCGCAAGCGGACAGCGCAGTTGCCAAAGGCCATTGCACAACGGCCTCCATTGGAAAAGCAACACACATATAATGTAACAGGAGCCCCCCATGCCCGCCGGTATAAAAAAGAAAAAGAGCCAACTTCTGGCGAAGGCCGCCCTTGTGCTTGACGCTTTGCAAAAGCGATATCCCGAACCGCAAACGCATCTTGTGGCGCATAATGCCTGGGAATTACTGGTGGCAACCATCCTTTCAGCGCAGTGTACTGATGCCCGGGTGAATATGGTAACGCCTGCGCTCTTTGCCCTATGGCCAAGCCCGCGAGATCTTGCCGCAGCCCCCTTGGAAAAAGTGGAAGAATGCATTCGCTCCACGGGCTTTTATCGCAACAAAGCCAAAAATATTATTGCCGCCGCGCAACGCATTACAACGGTTTATGCAGGAGAGGTGCCTTCCACCATGCACGACCTCATCACTCTTGCCGGTGTAGCAAGAAAAACCGCCAATGTTGTTCTGTGGGGGGCCTTTGGCCGCAATGAGGGCATTGCCGTAGACACGCATGTGGGCCGCATTGCTTTTCGGCTTGGCCTCGCATCTGGCCACGATCCCGCAGTGACAGAAAAAGAAATGATGGCACTTTTCCCCAAAACGGCATGGGGTGTGGTAAACCACAGCATGGTCTGGTTTGGCAGGCAGGTATGTGATGCACGAAAACCACTCTGTCAGGAATGCGAATTTTTACAAATTTGTGAAAGAAATGGATTGTAAGGCTGCGGCACTGGAGATTGCAATCTTTACTCCTCTGCCAATTCCCTCCTAAGGCCAGGAAAAAGCTATACAATAACGCTCTCATTCCGAACAATCGCATTCCTGCCGCGAGAATGTGTTGAAAAAAACTGGACAACACGATAAAGCTATCCGTACGATGGAAAGTGGAGCGTCCTCCACGGACGCAACACGGAAGGAGCAAGCATGGATGGAACAACGCATCAGGGGATTGCCACCGGCAATGACCTTGAAATTATTGAGTTTTATATAGACGAGGTGTTTTCTGACGGATTGGAATACCGCAGTTATTACGGTATGAATGTCGCCAAAGTCATAGAGATCATTCGTCGCCCCACCATTACAGGCGTTCCCGGCAAGCACCACCCTGCTGCCCTTGGAACCTTTAACTTGCGGGGGAAAGTGCTACCTTTGGTAGATCTGGGCCTTTGGCTTGGCAAAAAGAGCTCTGGCATAGAGAACAACAAGGTTATCGTTTCAGAATTTTCCAGTGTTATCACGGCCTTCATCGTATCGGGCGTCACGCGCATTCACCGCATGTCGTGGGCACAAGTGGAACCGCCAGGAAAATACCTGCAAAGTTTCAGTCACGACTCCGTCACAGGCGTGGTTCGGTTTGATGAGCGCATCGTTTTTCTTTTGGACATGGAGCAAGTGATAAGCTCCATGGACCCAAACCTTGACCTTGCCAAGCTTGCCAAAACTACAGGCGACTCTATCGAGTCCAAAGACTTCGGCTGCGGCTATAAAATACTTGTAGCGGACGATTCTCCTTCTATTCGCAGCACCTTGGCTTACTGCCTTAAAGCTGCCAGCTACACCGTCACCCAGGCCACCTGCGGGCGGGAAGCATGGGATCAGCTCCAAAAATGGCACACACAAGCCACAGCGGAAAAGGTACCCCTGACCAATTTTGTTAACCTTGTCATCTCTGACATCGAAATGCCGGAAATGGACGGGCACACCCTTACCCGCAAAATTAAGGATGACCCGCGCTTTCAAAAGCTGCCGGTAATCCTCTTCTCCTCCCTTATCTCCGAGGTGGTACGCCAAAAAGGTATTCAGGCAGGCGCAGATGACCAGATAGCCAAGCCGGATCTCCCCGAACTGACTGCCCGAACAAAATCACTCATTGAAAAAGCGGGAACTAGTGTCTAATTGTTAAAATTTCGAGCATAAAACTTCACTGTTTCCGAAAAATAACAAAAGTATAACATACTGATTTTTAATAGGCACGCCGACTCAGTCGGCGCAAAATCCTGTCGGATTTTGTAGTGCTTACTTTTGC
>JAVBJS010000129.1:0-11003 GCA_031546885.1 Desulfovibrio sp. | reverse complement strand
TCCTGAACCGTGGTGTCGATGACCACCTCCCGCTCCAGCGCCTGTTTGCCGTGAAGCGCGACAGTCGCCTGGAAGATTGCCTCCACCCCGGTCTCGCCTATGCGCTTACGAAAATGAACCAACTCACTTGAATCACAAGGTAATTTCCACTGGAAATGTTCCATCCCACAGAAGGCTTGATAGTAGGGATTACGCGTCCAGACTTCCACGACGCGCTCATCGCTCAAATTCTCAATCTGCTTGAGTAAAAGCAGGCCCACCATCAGACGGACAGGTTTTGCTGGCCGCCCGATGGCGGAATAAAGAGGAGCAAATAGTTTTTCAAACTTTTCCCATGGAAGCCTTTGCGCCAGAACAAGAAGGGGGTCTTTGGGATTGAGCTGCTCCAACAAATTCTGATACAGCAAGTGGCCTTGTTTTTCTGGCGAAGGTGCTTTGGGCTTCATAGCAAATCCTGCTCCGCTTCAACCGGTTTTTTTGCATATATCACTGCATTGCCTGTTTAAAACAGTACACTATTTTAGCTTAAATATCAATATATTTCATGATGTTAATGTATTTTTAAGGGTCGACTATATACTCTTACCCTCTGCGAGGCAGCGGCTATCGCCGGAGATTGAGGAAAAAACATGAAGGCTGGTTGGCAAAAGCAAAAAGAAAAGATAGCGTTTTGAGAGTTCCAGCATTGCCGGAAGAAAAAGCGATAATTCAGAATATGGCCAACATCGCCGGATTGTCCGTTGCTGAGTATTTGCGCCGGGTGGGCATGTATGGCGCATAGTGGCCTTTACGTTGCGCGTTGTTTTTTTTACCATTATGCTGTTCATATGGAAAATATTCGCTGGATTTTACATGTTGACATGGATGCATTTTACGCTTCCGTTGAGCAGTTGGACTTCCCGGAATTACGCGGCAAACCTGTGGTTGTGGGGGGTATTGACGCTCATGGAAATGTTACGGATCGCGGTGTTGTGTGCGCAGCCTCGTATGAGGCCCGCGCTTTTGGTATTCGCTCTGCCATGCCGGTATTTCAGGCAAGAAAATTGTGCTCAAGCGCCTGTTTTGTGCGCGTTCGCCATGAGCGATATTCAGAAAAATCTAAGGAAATAATGGAGTTGCTTGAAAAATACTCCCCGCTTGTGGAGCCTGCTTCTGTGGATGAGGCCTACCTTGACCTGACAGGGCTTGAGCATGTTTTTCCAGACATTATGACCCTTGCCAGAACCTTGCAGCGAGATGTGAAAGACAGTACGGGATTATCCTGTTCTGTAGGTATTGCTCCTGTGAAATTTCTTGCTAAAATTGCTTCAGACCTGCAAAAACCCTTCGGCCTGACTATCCTTTCCCATACCGATGTTCCTGCTTTTCTCGCAACGCTTGCTGTGAAAAAAATTCCTGGCGTGGGGCAAAAAACCCTGGAGATTCTCACGACTATGAATGTCCACACGGCTGGCGATCTGCTTCGCTTTCCTCTGGATTTCTGGCAGCGCAAACTGGGTAAAGGGGGCGAGATCTTGTACGAGCGCGCTCAGGGTATTGACCCGCGACCAGTCGTGGCGCATCTGGAGGCAAAGTCTGAAAGTGCGGAGAATACCTTTGCCGCAGACACTAAAGATAGTGAGATGTTGACAGTGTGGCTTATGCGACAGTCTGAGCGGGTGGGAGCAAGTTTGCGTCGTAAGAGTATTGTTGGGCGAACAATTACCCTGAAGGTAAAATATGCCAATTTTACACAAGTTACTCGCGCCCGTACTCTGCAATCTCCCACCAATACAACACAGATAATTTACGAAACCGCCTGCTCCCTCCTTGCAGAACTGAATATTACTACGCCCCTGCGGCTGATCGGGGTCTCCGTTTCCCAGTTTGGCGAACGGGAGCGGCAGCTATCGCTCCTGACAGCCCCAGAGGATACGTCTCTGCTGCGCGCCGCCGCCATAGACAGTACCTTTGATGCTGTGCGGCAAAAATTTGGTAAGAATGCAATTTTGCGAGGAAAATTATTTACAAAAACGAGTGAGTAGCCCGGATCACCAAGGGGAGGCCATTGTACAATGGCCTCTGCGGATGCGCCAGCAGACGCCCGCAAGCGAGCACGCGGCGTGCTTTTATTTCAAAGCAGCTTCTGCTTTGAAATCATTCGATAAAAATTATGTCTTCCTTGGCATTGAGCTCTTAAGAGCCTTCGGAAGACTTTTTAAGGGAAGACTCAGAACTTATCCATAAATAAGGAGAGCGTGTGGCAAGAGCAAGGAAAATGGTTTTTTTGCGGAGGGAGTGGACTCTTATGTCCTCGACCCAGAGTAAAAAAGGCATTTGCGCAGCTATTGACCGCGAATATCCTTATTTATGGATAAGTTCTAAGAAGCCAAACCCAGGCGTATTTAAGAGTGTGCGGATATTTTTCCCGCTTATTTCATTACACGGAGCACCCAGCGTTTTTTTAAACAAGCTGTAAATATCCGATAAAGTCTTTTTCAAAGCCATTCTGGCGACAATCAATATACCGGGAGATATACCCGGCAAAGGTCATCTTTCTACCGTAGATGCTGTATTCATGCTGCTCATCGCCAAAGTCAAGGTTATGAAAGGCCGCCACTTGTGGGTGGATGGGCAATTCAAAATCAGCATAGGAAGGGAAGATAGCGGGCGCAAGACTATTGGCAACGCATTCCGCGCTCACCGGCGGGCAATGCAGGGCTGCAAGAATCGCGTTGGCCACATGGAGTACCAGCTCCTTGCCAGGATGGTTCACTGTATAAAAAGCGGGAGCAGCCTGCCACCGTTCAAGCATGAAGTCTACGGTTCGCATAAAGCAGCGTTGCTCTTTTTCACGCTCTCGCGCAAGAGTTTCCTGTAGTATGGCGGCAGGGTCTGCAAATTTGCGAATGTCCTTGTGTAAATAGAGACGAAGAATAACATCTTTGCGTGCCCCCTCCTCAATAAGTCTGTTCAGGAAGGAATCGCCAAAGTCAATGGGGCTGTTTCCTGTCCAAAAGGGCCAGTACCCTTTAAAAAACATATTGGGAATGCACAGGGCCAGCGCGGAGGGAGCGAGCTGCTGCAAAAGCGCTTGCGAGGCCAGAGTTCCCCATTCTTCGCCAAGATGCTGATATAAAAAGACAGAGCAGGACGAAAGCGAATGTGGGGGAAGCTGTTCACGAGTGTAATTTGTATAGCGCTCGAGGGTATATTTTTGCTGAAACTCCGGCGAAGCGCTTAGCACTGTTGCCAGTTCGTCGCCCTGGCAGTTGGCATGAAGGATACAGAGTTCTTTTTGCATGATACCAAACGCTATCTTCTTTTCACGAGCAAGGCAATAATCCCATTACAACTCCGGCGCAACAGTATGCTTGATTATTACGAACATACAGCGTAGATTTTATCTTCATGATAATTCTAACCTGGAATTGAAATTATATGCAAAAGCGTATTTTGGTTGATATGTCCGCAACCTTACTGCACCATGGGCATATTCGCCTTCTGGAAAAAGCTGCCAAGCTCGGTAAGGTTGTTGTGGCCTTGACCACTGATGAGGAAGTGCAGCGCACCAAGGGGTATGTTCCTGAATTGGCCTATGAATTCAGAAAGGAAATACTTGAAAGTATTCGCTATGTGGATGAAGTAATACCTTCGCCCTGGCTCATTGACACCGCCTATATGGACGCGCACAAGTGTGATATGCTGGTACACGGCAGTGATAATTCCAACCATATTCCACCAGAGCGGCTGGTTATTTTTCCACGCACTGAGGGAATAAGCAGCTCAACCTTGCGCGAAAGGGTGTTGGATTGTCTCATGGCGCTCAATGTTGCAAGCAAGCCCTCTAACAGCTCAGACAAGATAGCTCGCCTGCTTATTGAAACCATAAAAAAAGAATTCAGGATGGAATGAGATGAACACGATTTTTTGCCGAATCTTAGCCTGCTTTCTGGTGTGTTGCTTTGTGAATGCTTCTGTATTGACTGCCATGCCTTTCCGGGCTTTGGCGGCGGAAATAACCGTATATACAGCGGCGGAACCAGAGCTTTTACCCTTGTATTCAAAAGCTTTTCAGGCAAAAAATCCAGACATTACCATTAAGTGGATACGCGATTCGGCAGGCCCCATTCTTGCGCGCCTCGTGGCGGAAAATGGCGCACGCAAGGCTGATGCCATTTTTGCGCTTTCTCTCACCGCAGTACTCAGTTTGCAACATTTAGGCATGTTTTCGCAATACTCGTTGCCTGATGGCGCAATCACCCCCACCATGCGTAACCCGGAAAAAACATGGGTTGCCAGCAATGCTTGGGGTGCGTCCCTTTGCGTAAATACGTCGGAGTTGGAAAAACGCAAGCTGCCCTTGCCGCAGTCTTGGAAAGACCTTACTCGCCCTGAATATGCAGGGCAAATAGTCATGCCATCGCCTGTTTCTTCCGGTACGGCCCTTTTAAGTATTAACGGTTGGCTCCAGTCGCAGCCGGAAGAGGCGGCCTGGGGCTATATGGAATCTCTGCACAAAAACATTAAAATGTATGTGCATTCAGGCTGTAAGCCTTGTCAAATGGCCGCTCAGGGGGAGGTGCCCATAGGCATTGCCTCTGATACTTGCGCCCGGGTGCTCATTGAGCGTGGTGCGCCCATTACCCTTGTTACTCCTTCTGAAGGAGTGGGGTGGGATATGGAAGTGGCGGCCTTGGTAGATAAGCATCCGGCGTCAAAAAAATCAGATGGTGAGGCGATTTCGGCACCGCAGGGGTCTTCAGAAATGGCGGCGTCACGAATTCTTGACTTTGCCGCGAGTGAGCCTGTTGCGCAGATTGCGGTACAGCATGCCTACATACCAGCGCGTACTGACGCCCAGACGGAGCAGACCCGCTTGCGGCAGAAAAGTTTTTTACCTATTGACTTTAAAAAAGCCGCTGCCTCGCGTGATGCCATTATTGCGGAATGGCGTAAACGCTTTGAGCAAAAGTAATGGCTGTTTCCCCCTCCCTTGCGCCTATTTTGTTGCGGCTTGCGCATATTTCCAAAACCTTTTCCGGCAAAGGGGCTGCAAGAGCTGTCAACGACATCACACTGGCCTTTACCGAAGGGGAATTTGTTACTATTTTGGGGCCTTCCGGGTGTGGAAAAACAACACTGCTTAAGCTTATTGCAGGCATTGACACGCCAGATGAGGGAAAAATCCTTTTAGATGGCAAGGATGTTTCTCAATTGCCCCCTGAGCACCGCCAATTTGGCATGGTATTTCAGAATTACGCCCTGTTTCCAAATCTGACTGTGCTTGGCAATGTCATGTATGGATTGCATACGCCCGAATGGAAAAGCACAGCCAAGGAGCGGGCACAGGATCTGCTGGCTCTGGTGGGTCTTGGGGATATGGAAAAACGGTATCCGTTGGAGCTTTCCGGCGGTCAGCAGCAAAGAGTGGCTCTGGCCCGTGCTCTGGCCCCCCGCCCCCGTGTTCTTTTGCTGGATGAACCCCTTTCCGCCCTTGACGCGCAGGTGCGTCTGGCCCTTGGGCAGGAACTGCTGCGTATTCAACGCACAACCGGCATAACTACCATTATGGTAACGCATGACCAGCAAGAGGCGTTGGCCCTGGCTGACCGCATTATCCTTATGCATCAGGGGCAAGTGGAGCAGGCAGGCACGCCGGAAGAGCTGTATGCGAATCCTGTTAACCGCTTTGCTGCGGAATTTGTTGGGCATATGAATATCCTGAGTCTGCCGGAGATGCGACAGAGCGAGCCCGTTGGTATTCGATATGAGGATGTGCGTATTGCCCGCCCCTCGGAGCAGGTTTTACAAACGCCCTACACCTGGGTTGGGCGTGTGGAGCATATAGCTTTGATGGGTGCTTTTTACCGGCTTAAAATTTTACTTAATAATTTTACTACCTATGTGTATGCCGACGTTCCCCGCCCGCAGGCGGGTACTGACATTGTTCAGGATAGCCTTGTGGCGGTGACCTTGCCTCACGAGTCCTGGCGTATTCTGCCTTCTGACGCTCCCCAATTCTCCTCCTTATGAGAAAAAAAGCAGTATATCTTCCGGCTCTGGTGAGTCTTGCTGTGCTGTGTACAGGGCTGCTCTGGCCCCTTGCGCATTTGCTTGGAAAAAGTCTTACAGATATGCAGGGGATTTTTGCGGGACTTGCAAATTTTTATCAGTATTTTCAGAGCCCCGGGCTCACACAGGCCTTGTACAACACCCTTGCCATTGGATTTTTGGTAACAATCATTACTGTGGTTCTTGCCTGCATCACAGCTTTTGCCCTTACCCATACTCAAATGATTGGGCGCGGGCTTTGCCAAAGTATCAGCCTGCTTTCTTTGTTTGTTCCTTCCATCTTTCCCAGTTTGGGGCTCATCTATCTTTTAGGGAATCAGGGCATTCTGCGGCCCCTTATGGGTGACATAGAGCTTTATGGCCCCTTTGGCATTGCCCTTGGCAGTATTCTCTATGCCTTTCCGCATGCTGTACTGCTGCTCACTGCAACGCTGCGCGATATGGATGTGGATCTTTACCACGCCGCACGCACCCTTGGGGCCGGGCCCTTTCGCCGTTTTTTTACCATCACCCTGCCGGGTATACGCTATGGCCTGACCAGCGCGGCACTTGTGGTATTCATCCTTACTATCACTGATTTCGGGGTGCCCAAGGTGCTGGGGGGGAATTATGCCATGCTGGCTACGGAGATTTTTCAGCAGGTGACGGGCCTGCAAAATTTCACCATGGCCTCCACTATCAGCCTCGTGCTTCTTTCCCTCTGCATCCCCGCTTTTTCTCTGGATGCCTGGGCAAAAGGCAAGCAGCGCAGTCTGACTCGTGGCAATAAGCTCACTGTTACGCCACACCGCAGGCGTGATATGGTGTTCACTTTGCTTACCTGGGGCATCTTGCTTTTGCCCCTGAGCAGTATCGGTCTGGTTGTATGGGGTTCATTTATTGGTTTTTGGCCGTATAATTACACACTCTCCCTCGCCAACTACAGCTTTCAGGAGAGTACGTACGGATTTGCTCCCTTCATTAACAGCCTTTTGCTGGCAACAGGCACAGCCCTGGTTGGAACTCTTTGTATTTTTATGGGTGCGTACA
This sequence comes from Desulfovibrio sp., assembly GCA_031546885.1. GTDB lineage: Bacteria > Desulfobacterota > Desulfovibrionia > Desulfovibrionales > Desulfovibrionaceae > Frigididesulfovibrio. Next base: position 3,920 of record JAVBJS010000129.1, on the reverse strand, counting down.
CAACAGAGCGTTGCACCTTACCGCGTTTTATTCGGTTGCCTTATCGTCTGCTCGCTATTTTGCCTCTCTGCATTCCCGGAACCGTACTCGGCCTTGCCTTTGTCCTTGCCTTTAACGCGGCAGACGGGCTATGGGCGTATCTTAACGGCACCCTTGCCATGCTGATATTCAATTCTGTTATTCATTTTTATACGGTCTGTCACTTTACCTGTATCGGTGGGCTTTCCCGGCTTTGCCCGCAGTATGAGGATGCAGGGGCTATTCTTGGCGTATCTCGCTTTACTACCTTTTATCGAGTTATCATACCGCTTCAGCGCCACACCCTGGCAGATGTTGCCTTTTATCTTTTTGTCAGCGCTCTCACCACCATTTCGGGGGTAGTTTTTCTGTATACGGCAGACAGTATGCCCGCCTCCATTGCTATCTTGCAAATGGCCGATACTGGGCGTATGGCAGAAGCCTCAGCTATGGGAACGCTTATTCTCTTGACAGCACTGGGGGCTCGCGGCATACACGCTTTATTTCAGTTTTTTGGAACTACTTGGAATTTGCAAAATAAGCGCTGAGTGATTCAGATAACAACTTTTTGGGGAAGCTCTGCTTCCCCAAACCCTATCGGCAAAGGGGGTGACCCCCTTTGCAAACCCCATTTTATCTCTCCTTAACAATACCCTCCTATGCAACTTTTTCTTTATCACCTCATTATAGCGCCGTTAGAACAAATGATGCGTTTTATACTTGAAACAGCCTACGCTGTTACAGGCGCGTGGGGAACATCTCTCCTTCTTTTGAGCCTTGCCGTTAACATAGTGCTCATTCCGCTCTATCACATGGCGGAAGGGTGGCAGGAGCAGGAGCGTCGCCTGCAAGCCAAAATGGCTCCCAAATTGGCGGAAATAAAGGCTGTTTATCATGGGCGCGAGCGGTACATGTACAGCCGAGCCCTGTATCGCCTGCATGGGTATAGCCCCATTATGGGGCTTCGCACCGGCTGTGGATTGCTCATTCAGATTCCTTTTTTCTTTGCCGCGTACCACCTGCTCCATGCCGCGCCGGAATTGGCGGGAAAAAGTTTTCTCGTTATCCATGATCTTTCCCTGTCGGACGCGCTTGTTACCCTGATGGGGCATAGCATCAACGCGCTTCCCTTCCTTATGACAGGGATAAACCTTGCCTCGGCAACCGTATACACATCGCGCCTTTCTCGTGGAGAAAAAATACAAATATATGGCCTTGCTGCACTTTTTCTAGTGTTGTTGTATTCGTCGTCTGCCGCTTTGCTGGTATACTGGACATGCAACAATATTTTTTCACTCATCAAAAATTGTATCTATAGCCGCTACATTTACGCCAAAGCATCCGGCAGTGCGGCAGAAACCACAGTTGCACCACGCCTGCCGTTACGCTTTCCCATCTTTCCCTGTGCTCGCTGGGGAGATCTTTTCTTTGCGCTTGGGGCAGCAGCAGCCTATATTGTGATAAAAATTTTACCCAACGCTGACTATGATGTGTATATCATTGGTCTGGCTGTGGTGCTGGCAGCCTGTGCAGTTGTGCTTCGTTTTCAGGTGCTGCGAAAAGATGCGCCGCAACTGCCGCCGCAACTGCCGCCGCATCTGGCAGCTCTGCTTCCTCAATTGATGCCTTTTCTCTGCCTCTTTGCCTTCACGGTTTTTATGGCGATCTGTACCATGACCTCTTTCAAGCGGCTGGTTCTTCCTTCCGCCTGGTGGTATCACCGGCTTTTTGCGGCTGCTGTTGCTCTCATTGTGCTGTGGGTAGTGGGGCAAAAGCATTGCTGTTTGCGCTTGGCGCGCCTTGCCCATTTTTGCGCAACACGTCTTACCCACGCTTCTTTTCCGCTGTTTTTTTCCGGCATCACTTTGACGACAGTACTGCTTTTCGTTGTTTCTCCGGCGGCGCTCTATGCATCCGACCCGGATTTTTTTCATGAGCCCCTTGCGGCCCTCTGGGGGGCTATAGGATTTTACAGCTTTGTCAGTCTGCTGCTGGGAGTGGTAATTTTTCGCATCATGCCCCCCGCTCTGCATTCCCTTCTGGCTGTTTGCGCTGCCTGGGTTTCCTTGTGCGCGCTGCTGTACCTCTTTGCTGTTCCGGCCGATTATGGCACCATGGATGGCTTTCTCTTGCAAAATCCTGCTCTTTTGCGGACACGCTTGGCCATTTTTGTGGATATTGCAGTGCTTTTGGCAGCGGCTGGGGTACTGTATGCTGTTTTGCGTTGGTATCGCGCGGCTGCCCTTACCTTGGCGCTTCGCGGTCTGAGTGGCATCTTCCTTCTTGTTGCCGTCATTCAGCTTGCTCTGGTTCCTCCCTTTGAGCCAGCTCCTAATGCTTTGCCAGAGTACGCCAAAGAGCTATTTTCTTTTTCCCGTCAAGGGCAGAATGTTGTAGTCTTGATGCTGGACATGTTTACAGGTGGGCATATTGAAGAACTTTTCAAGGAAGATCCGGCCTTGCGTGATACCTTTGACGGTTTTACCTGGTACCCCGATACTGTCAGTCCGGGGGCGACCACCATACTTTCCATTGCGGGAATTATGGGCGGGGAGCAATACACACCAACTGCCATGAACAAGCGTAAGGCTCCCCTTGAAGAGACCATGCACACAGCCTTTGCTACCATTCCTAATTTGTTGGCTCCTCGTGGTTTTCATGTGGCCCTTGCGGATGTGGAGTTGCTCCGCCCGGATATTTTTGAAAAATATTGTCCCAGCGCGGCGAAAACACTTATAGTCGGTAAGTCCCTCAGCACTGCTTTTACGGAATACTGGCGCGCCAAAAAAGGCCTTCCTTCCATTATGCCCAAAAGTATGGCGCCCTTTCTCACTACCTTTGGTTTTTTTCGAGCTTCTCCCTGGGTATTTCGGCAAGCCATTTACAATGATGGCTCCTGGCTTAACACGCAAAATTTTCTGCATAATCATTCAGAAGGCCCCCTCGCCATGCTGGATTCCATGCCAGAAATTTCCAACACGGACAGCTCTTCCAGCACTTTTAAATACATAGCTTCGCAACTGGTTCATTACCCCTGGCAGATTGATCCTGTAACCTGTATGCCCATTGATACACAGGAAAAAACTCTCCTGCCGAGCGGTATTATTGCCGAGCATCTCGATACGGAGCGCTGCGCTCTCCGAGCCATAAGCCGGTGGCTGGCGTGGTTGAAAGATAATGATGTGTACGACAATACCCACATTATTTTACTTTCTGATCACAGTGGGGGTGATAGTGCGCAAATGGACAAACGGTTTGACTTTCTTCGCAAAAAGAACATTCCCTGGAAGCCTCATGCCCTGCTTCTCACCAAGCCCCCCAAGGTGCGTGGCCCACTTGCAGTTGACTCGCACCTGATGAGCAGTACCGATGTTCTTGCTCTGGTCTGTCGCGAAAACGGGCCTTGCCCCGATCTTGCCTATGTTGATCCCTTCGCGGTTACCAGTTCCCCACGCGTTCGTACCCATGACGCAGGCCTTTCCAGCATTCGCCGGCACGAAGCCGACAGGTTCAATGTTGACCACTATACAGTGAACGGCACCATGTTTCAGCCGGAAAACTGGAAAGCAATAAAGAATAAATGAATATAATGACTTTTTTCAGAGGGCGCTGCCCTTCTGTACTCCCGGCAGGGGAAATGATTTTCCCTGCACCCCGCGTAAGCGTTTGTTGCTGCGCAACAGACGCTAGGGCATTGAAATGGCAATGGGGCATACCGCTAAACTTGATCCTGTGTGACTGCATATATCTGCTGGAGCCTTTATGACGAGATGTTTTACGCTATATTCTTATATCCTGAAACAAATTAAAAAGTTTAGGGGAAAAGGGGATGGGGGGTTGGGGGAAGGGGAAGAACACCCTTTTCATTGGGGGTTGTTCCGCTGCCCCCAACAGTGTCTACA
>JAVBJS010000081.1:0-5638 GCA_031546885.1 Desulfovibrio sp. | reverse complement strand
GAAGTGAAAGCCCTGGAGCCTCTCATCTCGTCAACTTGGTTAAACGTGCTGTACACACTGTTTGGAGTAAAGGGAGGCAGCTACTTCCTCGGCGCCGTAGAAAATGTTGCCCTCATTACTCTGATTATCGGTTTTTTCCGTCCAGCTTTTGGAATAGCCGGAGCCATACTGGTCATTCTTACCGGTATTACTACGCTAAGTCTTTTGCCTCAACTAGGTAAAATTGATGGCTTTATTGTTAAAGACATTCTGTTGATTGGAGCTGGGCTGGTACTGCTTCGATATGATCTTGTACAAATGAATGAAGTAATAAAGCGTTCTGCCTAAGTATTATTTTACAGAACTAAAAAGAATGATCGAGTGTTGCATGGCTAAAACGTACAAATCACACTTTTGCAATATTTAAAAATATTTTTTAAATACTTCTCAATATTTTCTTAACAATTATCCTGTAGAACAAAGGTAAAGGAACCCTGAAATAGAGGTAACTTTGTTGGTATTGTATACTACACATCTATAAATTTTGGAGGACGCCATGAAAAAGATTATACCTACTCTTTGTTGTACAGCAGCTGTAGTCAGTTTATTTACTTTTTCCGCTGTTGCAGCGGGATTGAGCAGTATCGACGCCAAAACCGCAGGGGCAGAGTCCGCAAAGAGCACATCCTCTATGGTGGCCGCAGCAAACATGGGCTCTGGTGATATGAGCAAGGACGGCATGAAAAAAGACGACATGATGAAAGACGACATGAAAAAAGACGGTATGATGAAGGACGATATGAAAAAAAGTGGCATGAAAAAAGACGGCACAATGTAGTCGCCACACCATACCAGACAGGGGTACAAGGATAAAATTCTTGTACCCCTGTTTTTATTGCGCTACACTCTGGCAGAAGCCATTGCACAATGCACGAACCCTGGCAACAGTCTCTATAGAAGCACGTATGTATACCATCCTGATTGTTGAAGATGAAGTAAAGATAGCGGAAACTGTGCGGGAATATTTGCAGCGCGAGGGGTACACGGTGCAGCACGTTACCACGATTACGGATGCTTTGCCGGCAGTTTGCCCGGAGACAGATCTTGTTATTTTGGATCTCATGCTCCCGGACGGACAGGGAGAATCGTTGTGCGAGCATGTAGTGCAGCTCTATAATACTCCGGTGATCATGCTGACGTCAAAGCGGAGCGAGGAATCCCGCATCAATGGTTTTGCTTGCGGGGCTGATGATTACTTGGCCAAACCTTTTAGCCCACGAGAACTGGTGGCCAGGGTCAAGTCTGTGCTGAAGCGCGCCAAACCGCATGAAAACGCTATTCAGCTTGAAAATGACGTGGTTCTGTATCCTGAGAGACGCAGCATCTGCAAGCGTGGCATTGAGATTAAACTGACTTCCAATGAATATGACGTACTGCTCTGCCTTGTAAATAACCCTCGCAGCGTTGTAAGCCGAGAGACGCTTGTGGAATATATTAATTCGCAAGACTCCAGCGACCGAACGGTTGATGTACATGTGCGCCACCTGCGACAAAAGCTTGAAGATGATCCGAAGGAACCGGTGCTTATTAAAACCGTACACGGACATGGATACATGCTGGGAGTGAAGCGGCATGCATAAAACATATACCATCTGCTCGTGTAACATGTTGTTTATTGGTGTATTGACAACTAATTCGTAATCTCGTAATCCTCTGAAAACTACAAGATAGTGAATATTCGAACTAGTTCGTTTTGGCTATGAAACAAACGGATTTTCAAAGGTCAGGCTTTTTTACCGGATGGTTATGCTTATTTGTCAAAGGGCGTTGTGCTTTTTAAATGTCGACCTCTGCTTATGCCAAGGAGATTTCTGTTATGTCTATGCGTCCAATGACCTCTCTGCTGCTTCTTTGCCTGCTCGTTGTAAATGGTGCTGGCTGTGCTTCCAAGTATGGCGCCCAGATGACTGAGCCGACACTCTACCCGACGTGTTATGAGCCCATCCGAAAGCTGCGTTCCGAAGAAAACAGCAGCGCAAAAAGTACTGCAGCAGGCGCAGCTATAGGAGCAATCGGCGGAGCACTTATCGGCTATGCAGCAGGCGGAGGCAAGGGCGCTGCCATTGGCGCAGCATCTGGCGCTGTGGCTGGCGGAGCTGCCGGTTACTACTATGGCGAGCAGCAGAAGATTGCGGATGAGAACGCTCGCATGGCATCCTACCTGAGGGACTTGGAAGGCGACATTTCCGGCCTAAACGCAACCACCGCTTCAGCCCGCATGGCCATTCAGTGCTACCAGATGAAGTTTAACACAGCCCTTACCCAATACAAGCAAGGCATTATCACCAAGCCCCAACTGACAGCGGCCTATACTGAAATTAAAAATGGCCTGACGGAAGCACAGAATATCCTCGGCACAGTTATTACTGAGGCACGGGATCGTGATTCCCAGTATCAGGCTGCTATTAATGAAGAATATCGAGTGCAGGGGAAACCCGTTCCTGTTGCTTACCCCACGGATTCGCGCAGCAAACCCACCAAGAAGCCCTCATCCAAACCGAAACCCGCTCCTGCTTCAGGCTCTATTGATGCAGTTCACGATAAGGCCGTTGCTTTCCATAGCGGCATCAGTGACGCACAGCAAACTCAAAAAGACGCCAATGATTTTGTCACTAAAATGGCTGAAAACATGAGTTAATCTAGTTTTATGACATTTCGGGAAAGGTTATTGCAGCCTTTCCCGAAATGCCACAGTAGTAAGCCCGTATTGCAGGTTTATGTGCACCCGGAGGCAATTATATCTTGCGGCCATTATGCAACGAACTCATCTTTTGGGTTGCTTCAACAGCAAACTGCTTGCAGTGAGAAATAAGATTATATGATAAAAAACACGCAAGGTCAGGAGCAAAAAAGTGCGAGCTTGCTCAAACCGATACTCGCTTCCATTTTTTTGTTTTTATGCCTCGGGGCTGCACTTTTTTTTCTTTTAGGCAAAACGCCGGGCGATGACAATCTCACAAGATCTGACCAGGAAAAGCAAAAAGAGCGAATAGCCTTATTGCAGCAAAAAAAATCCCAAATAGAAAAATTGGCGCAGCAAGATCCTTGCGTTATAAGACAAACTCTCGGTTTGCCGCCTGTTCCCCCTGTTCCTTCGCCCGCCGCGTCTTCACAAAAGAACAGTTCCACCCCCATGGACGCGATAGAACGCATTGAAAACGCCACTGTCTTTATTTTGAGCCTGAGCGATACCGGGCTATTCACAGGCACAGGCTTTTTCATCACGCCCGATACGATTATGACAAATTACCATGTCATAGGCGACGCTCCCTCAAATATTTTCGCCCTTAACCGCGCACTGAAAAAACCGATAAAAGCCACCCTCATAGGGGGGCAAAAAGATACGGAAGTGGGCGGTCGTGATTACGCAATCTTGCGTGTTCCCCCGCAAAGCTCCATCCAGCCTTTGCTGTTATGCGCGCTGCCAAGGCGAACCGATAAAATAAACGCCTGGGGCTACCCGCACGCCATTAGTCGTAATGACCCCAAATACCTCGCCCTGATGAACGGTCAGCTCGCGGCGGCTCCTGATCTTGTTTATTCCGATGGTGTTGTCAGCTCCATTATCGACAGAAATCCTCCCCTTATTGCCCACACAGCTCCGCTTTCACAGGGAAACAGTGGTGGGCCGCTCACCAACGGAAATGGCATGGTGGTAGGTATCAACACCCTGATTAGCCTTGACGACACAAGCTACAGACAGACCTCCATGGCCCTTCCGGCATCTGACTTCATTAATTTTTTGCATAAAAACGGTATTGCCGTCACTCTGGCGCAGCCCGGTGAAAAGTAGAGGCCATTGCACAATGGCCTCTGGCAACTGCGCAGCAGGTGCCAGCAAGCGTGCAGCGCAGCGTGCCTTTATTTCAAAGCAGCTTCTGCGTTGAAATCATTCGATAAAAATTATGCCTTCTCTTGGTGTAATGCTTTTTAAAGGATGACAGCATAGGTTAATTGCATTGTGCAACGAACTCAAGTAGGCGGGATCGTTCCCTTTTGAACGTGTGCATTCTAACCGCCTTGCGATACCAAATGCGAACTAGAGCATATGAACTTTGAAATGTTGTATTTGTCGGTTGCGCTCAATGCCAGGAAAACGGCACGCTACGCGGGCATCTGCTGGCGCATCCGCAGAGCAGTTCCGCTATTTCATAGTTAAACGGCTCTATTTGTCTGAAATCTATAAAGAGAATGGGTATGAGTATAAATTTTATCGTCACAACACCCAAGACTGATATACAATCCCTCGCGCACCAGGGTATACAGGTCAGTGACAGCTTCCATCAGATTCGGGAGATGGTTCGCCTTCGCCTTGGTGATGCCTACGCTTTGCTTTTTGCAGAGCCCAGCTTACGGGCGGATGGAAGTGCCATAGACTGGTACACACCCGTGCAGGGGCAGGTCAGAAGATTGCTGGATCTGCCTGAAGAAGAACAAAAAACCGCTCGCGCAGCGCTTATTCGCATGGCGCTTGATATTCATCGCATCGCGGAAGAGATCAAAGGAGCAAGTGTCAGCGCGCAGGTGACACGAGGGAACATTCTAAGCCTTGCCTTACAATATCCTGATGAATCGCATATTTACGTTGTTGGTGGGCAACCCGTATTTACCTGTTGGGGTTTTGGCCCCGGCACTGCGGGTGCTCTTCCACAAAATCTGGCCCGGCTAGCTCCCAATGCGACAGCAAGCAAATCTGCCCCCACTCAGTCAGAGGCTCCCGTTCAGCCGGGTTTCCCCCCCGCTGCTCCATCCCGCGGGGGAATATCCCGGCTTTGGTTGCTGCCGCTTTTGTTGTTGGTTCTCTTGTTTTTCCTGCTCACGACATCTTTTGGGGGCTTGCCTCCCCTCATTCCCGGTCTGGATTTTAAGGGGCCGGCCTTGCCATTTGTAAAATCACCAGCAAAAAATGCCACTGCTGACCAGCAAAAACTCAATGATGAGGAAGCGGCATTGCGGGCAGAAATTGATACGTTAGAGGCGAAGGTAAAAACGCTGGCGGAAAACTGCAAGCCTCAGCCTGCTCCTTCTGCAGGTGGAGCCGTCCCGGAAACTGCGCGAGAGGCATTGGTCATTCCTGAGAAGTCTTCAACCATGGAGTTTTTGCGTGGGCGCTGGCTGTGTGACCGGGGGCTCATCAGTAAGGCAGACCGCCAGCCTATTTCCATTATTTACGAATTTGACGATCAGGGTAAAGGCACTACCACTGTGCGCCAGAATGGGCGTGACGATTGCGTTGGTTCTGCAACAGCTTTTTTAAACAACAGTGGTGTTTTGACCATTGAATCTGAAAAACAAGTCTGCTCCGGTGGACGCAGTTATTCTGCAGAAATTATTGAATGCCAAAGCGGTGCAGACAGAGCGATGTGCCTTGGCAAATCCGGTTCGGGATCAACCTGGGGCGAACGTGTTCCTTTTTATAGAACACAGTAATCTTCCATTTGTGAATAAGCCTGAGGCATCACTGATTTAATTGTTTTTTTGGACTATCTCCCCAAGCCCTGTCTGGGAGAAATGATTCCCCCCCCAACTTGTATAACCCTGAAATAAATGGGGTTTGCAAAGGGGGTCACCCCCTTTGCCGATGGGGTTTGGGGAAGCG
>JAVBJS010000073.1:0-6117 GCA_031546885.1 Desulfovibrio sp. | reverse complement strand
CAAATAAGGAGAGCGTGTGGCAAGAGCAAGGAAAATGGTTTTTTTGCGGAGGGAGTGGACTCTTATGTCCTCGACCCAGAGCAAAAAAGGCATTTGACGCAGCTATTGACCGCGAACATCCTTATTTATGGATAAGTTCTAAGAATTTTCACTTTCTACTTCAGTGTGATGGGTGGATATGTCGTTTTTATATGAATTATTGGTACAAAATAGCTAATCAGAAGAAGGAAATGCATGAACACAGTGAATGGTATGGCGGAAATCGAAGAACAAGCTTTAGGAACGAATCCTTCCCAGGCAGTTGCGGGGGTAACGCCGCTGATAAATTTCACCGGCAAGGGGAAAGAGCTTTTTTGGCTTTATCTTAAAAATATGTGCTTTACAGTACTTACATTGGGTATCTACCATTTTTGGGGCAAGGTAAATATTCGTAAATATCTATGGGAAAACACCCTCGTTATGGGAGAGCCCCTTGAATACACCGGGACAGGTAAAGAGCTGTTCATCAGTTTTCTTATTGCTCTGCCCTGCTTTTTGGCTTTTGCTTTTACAATAACCTACCTTCAAATGAAGCAGCCACTTATCATTCTTGGTATCTTTCCTTTTGCGTTTTACCTTATAGAGGTTGCTGTCTATAGCGCCCTGCGCTATCGCCTGACCCGCACTCGCTGGCGGGGAATTCGGGGGAACATGAAGGGAAGTGCTTTTGCCTATGCACTGCGGGCCACAGGGTATTTGTTTTTGGCACTGTTTTCGGGCGGGATACTTTTTCCGTGGTACATGAGCAAAACAACAAAGCTGCGTTTGAACGATGCTGTCATTGGCAATAGAGCCGTACAGTTTGCCGGGCCAGCGAGCACTTTGTACAAGCCGTTTTTTCTCTATTTGGGAATGGTCGCGGTTATGGTAATTGCATTTGTTAGCATAATGGGCTCAACGACACTCTTTAATCCTGCTGATCCTGCTGCGATTATGGCTTTGCTTCCACTTCTTACAGCAGCATATATCGCCTTTATTTTTTCTTTTATTGTTCTTATTGCATTTTTCCAGGTAACTGTTTTCCGTTGGTTTGCAGATTATACAAATTTTGGAAAAATGCGTTTTCAATCTACTTTGAAAACTTTTCCTTATATGGGAATGATTTTTAAGAACATGCTCATTATTGTATTCACTCTGGGAATCGGTTTTGCCTGGACGCATGTAAGGCATTTACGGTTTGTTCTCAACAGTTTTCACTTTACGGGTGACCCGCAACTTTCAGAATTGCTTCAGGACACACTGCAAGCGCCGAAGCATGGCGAAGGAATGCTGGAAGCGCTGGACGTTGATCTTGCTCTGTAATATTGTTCCTGCAAGCTGATAGGCGCGTTACAAACGAGAAAAAACATTGCGCATTTCATCTATACGGGTAATACCAGTTCTCTCTCGTAATAGTTGTTGAAAACATCTTTTTATAAAAGGTTCAGGGGGATATATGTCAGCACAGTTTCTTCCCAAGGGTTTTTTACTAGCCACTGCGCAGGCAGGGTTCAAGCAGGCCGGGCGGCCTGATTTGGCACTTGTGGTAAGCCAGGGGCCAGCTTCCGCCGCAGGGGTTTTTACTACAAATCTTTTTAAAGCAGCGCCTGTGCAGGTTGCCACAAGTATGCTTATTGCCTGCCGTGAAGCGCGTGCTATTGTCATCAACACAGGGCAGGCCAATGCGTGTACCGGCGAAACCGGCATGGCCAATTGCTGCCGCACGCAGGAGCTGATTGCCGCTGCCACGAACCTCACCCCACAGGATGTTCTGCCTGCCTCCACCGGAGTTATTGGGGTTCAGCTTAAAATGGATCTGTGGGAAAAAGCGATTTCTGCCCTTGTGGCAAACCTTGGAAAAGCCACTGTGGAAGAATTTGCCACCGCCATAATGACGACAGATCGTTTTCCCAAATTTACTTCGGAGCAGTTGACGCTTGGTGGTAAAAAAGTCACCCTTACCGGTGTTGCAAAAGGTGCGGGCATGATTTGCCCCAACATGGCAACCATGATTTCCGTTGTGCTCTGTGATGCTGATATTGCTACCGACGTTTGGCAGGGTATGTTTGACCGTGCCGTTACCCGCACTTTCAATCGCGTAACCGTAGACGGCGATACCAGCACTAACGATACCCTCTTTGGCTTGGCTAATGGCGCTTCAGGTGTTCGCCCTCAGGGTGAAGCCCTCCTGCAATTGGAAAAGGCTCTCACCCGTATTTTGGCAACCCTTGCCTATGCCTTGGTGGAGGACGGCGAAGGCGCAACCAAAGTTATGCACATTTCTATCCGTGGGGCGCGTGATAACGCAGATGCGGAAAAAGCAGCTCGCGCCGTCGGGCAATCTCCCCTTGTTAAAACCGCTATGTATGGCAAAGATGCCAACTGGGGCCGCATTGTGGCAGCCCTTGGCAGAAGCGGAGCAGACTTTCACCCGCGTGATGTGCGTGTGAGTCTCTGTGGAGTTGAGCTATTTAGAGATGAACAACCGACAAATTGTGATTTTGATACCCTGCTTAAAAAACCGCTTCAGGAAACTGATTTGCAATTGGATATTATCCTTGGCGCAGGCCCAGGCGCTTACACTCTTCTGGCGTCAGACCTCACGCATGCGTATATAGATATTAATGCGGATTACCGAAGCTAGAGCATTGTGTCCCTGAAATAGTTCACACCCTTGCACTTGCGCAGACTATTTGTAGTCACACTGGAGGTTTCCAAAGGGATTCAATCCCTTTGGCCGCCGGAGGCAAGAGTATTACAAAACAGTTTTAAAAAGGTGACATCATGGGTGACTTTGCTCCGAACCTGCCCGGCCCTCTCATGCCTCTCGTTGCTGTTGGAATAATTGTATTTTTTGTTTCTGCCCTTGTGTTCGGTATACTGCCCATTGCCGTTGCTGAAGCCATGCATGCAAAAAAGCGCAAGATATTTTACGATAAGATATCGCTACAGATAGCGCAGTGCCTTACCGCCATAGCGCTGTGTTTTTGTGGAATTTTTACCGCATTGTTCGCGGGAGCTCTCTTGACACACGGGTTGACTCCTGACTTTTTGCTGATCCAGGGTAAAATTTCGGGCCTGGAGGCTCTGCTCATCGCCTGCATTGGCTTTTTGCTCTTTTTGTTTGTACACCAGCGTTTACGCAAGCAGCCCCTCTGGCGCTGGGGTTTTGCTACCTGCCTGGCCGTAGCTATGCTCGTTTGCGCGGGCTTTTTCGTATCCACTGCTGTGGAGAGCAGAACCTATCTGCCCATACCCCAGCCCCACGCGCTCTGGAGTATTTCCAGCCTCCTGTCTCTTTTCAACAGCGCGTTTGCCTATGTTTTGCCGGTGGGTCTGGCCATTATTCCTTCTCTCTCCCAGCTTTGGCTCATTTTGCGCCGCAATCGAGCTAACTATGGGCGTGATTATTATAATTTCGCCATGCACTCTCTTGCTCGCTGGAGTTTGGCAGGAATCTTGGCAGGCACGGCACTAACCGCAGCCTATATCTTTTTTTTGAAGGAGTACCGGGGAGCAGTGCCTCCACCTATGTGCCCTCATCAAATATGGCTCTTTACCGCTGCGGTGGGCCTTCCTGCAATTGCTTGTCTTTTATGGAGCGCGCAATTAACCAGTGCCACCCCTATGCGGCATAAGCTAGGGGTCTGTCTCGCTTTTTTACTGCTCTGCGGAACTCTTTGCGTTCATCTCATTATTGTGCAACAGTATCAAGGGCTAGCGGGCTTGTAGGGTTAGTTGGGAACATTGTCTGAGTTCGTTGCACAATGCAGCGAACTCTGGCGATTGTGCCGCTTGCTTGCGGGCACCTGCTGCACAGTTGCCAGAGGCCATTGCATAATGGCCTCTATCTAGGGGTTCCAGAGGATTAGCCCCCCTTGGTAGAGAAGTTTGGCGGGGTGAAGCCCCTTTAAAAAATTGTTACATGAATTAACCACGTTAATTTTTTGCCTTACCAACAAGGAGCTCATATGTCCGCCACCACATTTACCATTGGGGATGATACCTTTTCCACACATATTGATATTTTGGGCAAAGCGTCTATTCCCTCGCCATTGCCTTCTGCCTCAGATATGGGCGACACCTATATGCCTTTTTATCTTGATAGTGAACACCTGGAAGAGCTGCATGGCAAACCTTCTGTGGAGGCTTATTTTGAGCCGGCCGGGCCACGCAAGTGGCTTTATTTTGATACGGCAAAAACCAAATGTGCCATTGTCACGTGTGGGGGGCTTTGCCCGGGTGTCAATGACGTAATTCGGGCCATTGTCATGGAGGCTTTTCATAAATATCGTGTGCCTGCCGTTCTCGGAATAAAGTATGGATTGGAAGGATTTATTCCGCATTTTGGGCATGATATAGAAGAGCTGACGCCGAAAAAGGTGACTGATATTCATCAGTTTGGCGGTACTATTCTAGGATCATCCAGGGGGCCACAAGATCCTGCCGCTGTTGTAGATGCTCTTGAGCGCCTCAACATTAGCGTGCTTTTCATGATTGGTGGTGATGGTACCATGAAAGCCATGCATAAGATAATTGAAGAAATTCGCATGCGGAATCTGCGCATTTCCGTCATTGGGGTGCCGAAAACCATTGATAACGACATTAACTTCATCAGTCAGTCGTTTGGCTTTGAGACAGCCGTTTTCAAAGCAACAGAGGCCATTCAGTGCGCGCATACAGAGGCTGTAGGCTACCGTAACGGCATTGGCATTGTTAAGCTTATGGGGCGTGATTCCGGCTTTATAGCCGCCCATGCCACTCTTGCCCTTAAGGAAGTGAATTTTATTCTTATTCCTGAGTTGCCCTTTGCCCTGGAAGGTGAAGGTGGGCTTTTGCCAGCTTTGGCAGAGCGCCTGCTCACGCGCAAACATGCTGTTATTGTTGCGGCGGAAGGGGCAGGGCAGCATCTTATGAAAGACAGCCAACAGACAGACCCTTCCGGCAACGCGGTTCTCTCAGACGTGGCAGACTTGCTTAAGCGCGAAATCAAGCGCTATCTCACGGAGAAGAATATTTCCTTTTCCTTGAAATACATTGACCCGAGTTATATCATCCGCGCCGTACCGGCAAACGCCAACGACAAGGTATATTGCGGATTTTTAGGGCAAAACGCCGTTCACGCAGCCATGGCAGGACGTACTAACATGGTGGTGGCAAAGCTCATGGACAGATATGTGCACCTGCCTTTGGAACTTGTCACAAGGAAGCGTCGCAGGCTTAATCCGCACTCCGAATACTGGCGGGCTGTAGTGGAATCGACTGGACAGCCGGAACTGGCTATTATGAAAGACTAACTCCAGGCCACGCACAGTTGGGCTAGTTTGGATAGTGTATAAATTACTGGGGAAGGGAACCCCAAATGGCTAGCTTGGATAGTGTATGAAGCACTGGGGAAGGGAACCCCAAGGGATTGAATTTCTTTGGCATGAAACACTGGGGGAGGGAACCCCAAGGGATTGAATCCCTTGAGTTTCCCTCCCCCAGACCCCCTCCCTCCTGATCCGCAATTGGTATGGCGAATGGGTATGGTTATATGCTGATTAAGTTATTGATAAAGCCCCCTTCCCTTGTTTTTTACTGAAGTATAGCAACCTTTTTTTCTACGTTTTTTTTGATAGCGTTACTCGAGGCCATTGCATAATGGCCTCCGGCAACTGCGCAGCAGGTGCCCGCAAGCGAACAGCGCAGCGTGCCTTCCTTTTAAAGCCCTCTTGGGGGCTTTAAAAGCATGTTGAAAGGGCATATCTTCTATTCTTTTTCGCTTCCTTGTAAAATTTGGACGCAATTACCCCTGCTCGAAGGCAACTTTACCCCCCACTTTTTACTGAAGTATAGCAACCTTTTTTTCTACGTTTTTTTTGATAGCGTTACTCCTGATTGCGAAACAGCTCCGGCTGTTCATGCATCAGGAGTTTTTTGCGTTCAAAAATCGAGATAGTTCTATGCAGTTTATAATGTGTAAGCAGTAGAGCTGTCTTTAAATAGAGGCCATTGCACAATGGCCTCTGGCGGATGCGCCAGCAGACGCCCGCAAGCGAGCAGCGCAGCGTGCCTTTATTTCAAAGCAGTTTCTGCTTTGAAATCATTCGATAAAAA